>JANNGN010000125.1:0-8694 GCA_031403895.1 Rubrivivax sp.
CCTTCGAGGATCTCGACCTTGCCGGGCAGCCGCAGACCCATCTTGGCTTCGACGCGCTGCGAGACCTTCTTGCCGTCAGCGCCGTCGACCACCTTAAAGACAAACTGCTTGGCGCCCACCGGCACCAGCGCCTCCTCGGGCACCACCACCGCATTTTCGCGCGTGGCGAACACGACCCGCGGCCGCGCAAACATGCCCGGGCGCAGCACGGTGCCGGGGTTGGCCACCTGGGCCAGCACCTGCAGCGCACGGCCGTTGGCGTCGACCTGCGAATCCACCGCCTGCACCCGGCCCTTGAAGCTGCGGCCCGGGATCGCGTCCACGCTCAGCTCGACGGCCTGGCCTGCGCGCAGGCGGTCGATATACCTTTCCGGCAACGCGAACTGCACCGTCAACGAAGACAGGTCTTCGATGTTGACGATGTCGGCCCCGTCCTTCACGTAGTCGCCCACGTCCACCGCGCGCAGACCTGCAGTGCCGTTGAAGGGCGCCAGCACGCGCATGCGCTGGGCCTGCGCCTGCGCCAGCGCCACCTGCGCGTCGGCCACCTGCAATGCGGCGGCGTTCTGGTCAACCGCGCTCTGGCTGACAAAACCCTGCGCCTGCAGCTCACGGCTGCGTTGCAGATTGGTGCGCGCGATGCTGGCCTGCGCCTCGGCCTGTTTGATCTGCGCCTGCTGCAGCGTGTCGTCCAGCTGCACCAGCAACTGGCCTTTCACGACCCGCGCACCGTCGGCAAAACCGAGCCTTGAGATGCGGCCGCTTGACTCGGGCCGCAGCATCACGCCTTGCACCGACTTCAGCGAGCCGACGGCCTGCACCTCGTCGCTGAGCACCATGACTTCGGCCTTGCCGACTTCAACCGCAGCAGGGCCTGCCGCTGCACCAGGGCCACCAGGGCCGCCCGGGCCGCCCGGTCCCCGCAGGGCTGCGCCAGGACCAGCGGGGCCCATAGCAGCAGCTGCAGACGGCGAGGCGGGCTGCTTCTGCCACCACCAGGCGGCACCCCCAGCCAGTGCGACGCCAACCACGGCCACCACGGTGTGAAACTTTTTCAAAGGCAACTCTCGTGCAGCAATTGCAAGCCCAGACTGTAACGACATGACACCTGCGCTGTTGGAGCGGGGTCGAGTCAGGCCACCGAATCGACACCCTGGTTGGCCAGCCGGTCGGCGCGTTCATTGCCCGGGTCACCGGAATGGCCCTTGACCCAGCGCCACTCAACGCTGTGCGCAGCATTTAGCGTGTCCAGGCGCTGCCAGAGTTCGATGTTCTTCACCGGCTGCTTGTCGGCCGTCTTCCAGCCGCGCGCCTTCCAGCCGTGAATCCAGGTCGTGATGCCGTTTTTCACGTACTGGCTGTCGGTGTAGATGGTGACGGCGCAGCGCCGCTTCAGCGAGGCCAGCGCCTCGATCACGGCGGTCAGCTCCATGCGGTTGTTGGTGGTGAGCTTGTCGCCGCCGGAGAGTTCTTTTTCGCTGTCGCCGCTCTTCAGCCACGCGCCCCAGCCACCTGGGCCCGGGTTCCCTCGGCAGGCGCCGTCGGCGTAGATTTGCACTGACTGCGGTGCTTCTCTCAATGCCTCACTCACGCCCTTGTTCATCAACACTCCATGTCCGCCGGTTCGCGCTGGCGGTTGGCCACCACAGCCGGCGCGGCCTGCACCTTGCGCCGCTCTTTCTTCACCAGCCCGATCAAGCGCATGCCACGCACGCGTTTGACGGCGACCACGAAGTACACCGCGCCCAGCACCGGCCACCAGCGGTCGCCGATTTTGTCCATCCAGGCAAAACGTTGCAGCCAGGCTTCGGACTTCAGCGGCGGCCGCCAGCAGCCAAAGCGCCCGGCCTCGACCTCGAAGCCGAGCAGCCGCAGCCAGTCGCGCAGCCGCCAGTAGCCGAGGAAGTCGCCGCCGCTCGGAAGGTACAGGCCCTGCTCGCGGCCAAAGCCCATGCCGCGCCGCATGTGGCCGGCGCGCTGGCGCAGGCCCCACAGGCTGGCCGGGTTGAAGCCGGTGATGACGATGCGGCCTTCTGGCACCAGCACACGTTCGACTTCACGCAACGTCTGGTGCGGGTCGCGCGCCAGTTCCAGCGAATGCGGCAGCACGACGAGGTCGATGCTGGCGTTCGGAAACGGCAGCGCGTCGAACTCACAATGCAGGCTCAAGGCCCGCGCCTGCACGGCCGGCTGCACCAGTGCATCGACAGTCACCCAGCGGTGGGGCATGCGGTTGCTGCGCAGGCCTTCCAGTTCAGGCAGGCCAAGCTGCAGCGCGTGGTAGCCAAAGACATCCGCCACAGCCTGGTCCAGGCGCTCTTGCTCCCAGGCCAGCAGTTGCTTACCCGGCGCTGTCTGCAACCAGGACCCCATCTCTATAATCGACTGCTCTCGCGTCATGAATCTAATCGCGCTGCCCGCCTTCGCCGACAACTACATCTGGATGTTGCATGACGGCGTGCGCGCCGTGGTCGTGGATCCGGGGGACGCCGCGCCGGTGCAAGCAGCGCTGGACTCGTTGCAGTTGCAACTGGCCGGCATTCTAGTGACGCACCACCACGCCGATCACGTCGGTGGCGTGGATGCACTGCGGCCACGCCTGCAAGGCACCGTGTACGGGCCGCGCAGGGAGAAGATTCCCACCCCCTACACGGCGCTGGACGAAGGCGACAAGGTGCAGCTGCTGGGCCTGGACTTCGAAGTCATCGACGTGCCGGGCCACACGGCAGGGCACATCGCCTATGTGCAGTGTGGCGCGGCCGAGCAACCGCTGCTGTTCTGCGGCGACACCCTGTTCTCGGCCGGTTGCGGCCGGCTGTTTGAAGGCACACCCGCGCAGATGCACGATTCGCTGTCCAAATTTGCCGCCCTGCCCGCCGACACGCGCGTCTGCTGCACCCACGAATACACGCTGTCCAACCTGCGCTTCGCGGCGGCGGTGGAGCCCGGCAACGCAGCGCGCGCGCGCTACCAGGCGCAGTGCGAAGCGCTGCGTGCGCAGGGGCAGCCGACGCTGCCATCGTCGATCGGGCTGGAACTGGCCATCAACCCTTTCATGCGCTGCGATGCAGCGGAAGTCGTGGCCACGGCCGTGGCGCACGGCAGCGCCAGCGAAGCACCGGTGGCAGTGCTGACGACGCTGCGCGAATGGAAGAACCGCTTCTGATGCGGCGCATATCGTCGCGCGCGCTGCTCGCATTGATGCTGCCGGCAGCTCTGCTCGTTGCGGGCTGCGCCACCGGCCCGGCAGCATTGTCCGAATCGATGCCTGCCGCGTTGCCTGTGGCGGTGGTTGTGCCCACCGCGCCCACCGCGCCCACGGCGGTGGCGGCGGCGCCAGCAGCCGAGCCACAGGCCGACGAAGCGATGCTCCCACCATCACCCCAGGCACCGCGCGGCCGCCTCGACCCCGAGCAGGACGCAGAGCGCAGCAGCCTGTGGGACCGCATCCGCGGCCGCTGGGCGATCGCCGATCTCAACAGTGACCGCATCCCGAAGTGGGAGCAGTTCTATGCGCGCCAGCCCGACTACGTGCAGCGCATGGTGGCGCGCGGCGGGCGCTACCTGTTCCACATCGTCGAAGAAGTCGAGCGGCGCGATCTGCCGGCCGAACTGGCGCTGTTGCCCTTCATCGAGAGTGCCTTCAACCCGCAGGCGAAGTCGCACGCGGCAGCATCCGGCATGTGGCAGTTCATGCCCGCCACCGGCAAGGACTTCGAACTGCGCCAGAACGTCTTTCGCGACGACCGCCGCGACGTGCTGGCCTCCACGCGCGCCGCGCTCGACTACCTGCAGCGCCTGCACCGCCTGTTCGGCGACTGGCACCTGGCGCTGGCGGCCTACAACTGGGGCCAGGGCAATGTGCAGCGCGCCATCAACACCAACCGCCGCGCCGGCCTGGCCACCGACTACGCCAGCCTTCATCTGCCCGACGAAACACGCGACTACGTGCCCAAGCTGCTGGCAGTGAAGCACATCGTGATCGCGCCCGAGCGCCTGGGCCTGGTGCTGCCGCCACTTGAGAACCACCCCTACTTCCTGAGCGTGACGATCGAGCGCGACATCGACGTCGCAGTCGCCGCGCGCCTGGCCGGCATGACGCTGGAAGACTTCCAGTCGCTCAACCCGCAGATGAACAAGCCCGTGATCCTGGCCGCCGGCACGCCGCAGGTGCTGCTGCCCTACGACCACGCCAACCGCTTCATCCGCGAACTGCCGCTGGTGCGCGGCCCGCTGGCCAGCTGGACGGCCTGGGTCGCACCGCGCACGCTCAAGCCCGCCGATGCGGCGCAAATGGTGGGCATGCCCGAGGCACAGCTGCGCGAGGTCAACCGCATCCCGGCGCGCATGCTTGTGAAGGTGGGCTCGACGCTGCTGGTGCCGCGTGGCGTACACGCCACCGCCGACGTGGCCGAACATCTGGCCCACCACGCTGCGCTGGCGTTCACACCCGAGGGCCGTGCGCAGCGGCGGGTGTTGTTCAAGGCCGGCAAGCAGGGCGACAGCGTGGCCGCCGTGGCCAGGCGCTACCGCGTCAGCCCGGCCCTGGTGGCACAGTGGAACGGCGTGGCAGCTGCGGCACGCTTCAAGCCCGGTCAGACGGTGACGGTGATGCTGGCAGCGGTGCCGACGCGCCGCCTCGCCGGGAAGACGGGCGGCGCCCAAGCATCAAGCGCATCCAACGCCAAAGCCAGCGCCAGCGCCAAAGCCAGCGCCCGCAAGTCGGCCGCGGCGACTGTGCCGCGCAAGACCGCCAAGCCAGCAGCCCGTACGCGCGTCGCGCAAATCCCTCAGGCCGGACCGAGATAGTCGCGCTTGCCCAGGTCCACCCCGCCGTGGCGCAGCAGCGCGTAAGCGGTGGTGGCGTGGAAGAAGAAGTTGGGCAGCACGTAGTGCTTCAGGAAGAACTCGCCGGTGTAGCGCAGCGGATCGCCCTGTCGCTGGGGCAGCAGAATCTCTTTCGCTTCGCTGCCGTCGATGCTGGCGGCGCTGAAGGACTGCACGTAGTCGATGGTCTTGGTGATGCGGGCGCGCAGTTCATCGAGCGTGGCTTCGGTGTCGTCCCACTTCGGCACTTCCACACCCGCCAGGCGCGCCATGCAGCCCTTGACACCGTCGGTGGTGATCTGGATCTGGCGCGTGAAGGGCAGCATGTCGGGCGCCAGACGCAGGCCCAGGAAGTTGCTGCTGTCGAACCTGCGCACCTCGGCGTGGGCCTTGGCCTTGTCAAGCCAGGACAGCATGTTGCTGAGCGTGCGCACGAAGATCGGCGCGCTGGTGGAGTGCATGGATAGGCTCATGGTGTGACCTCTGGGTTCCGGTGAGGGGCGGATGCTAGCCCCCAGCGGCTGGGCTGGCTGAGGCCGCCACAAGAAGAGGCAGAATCTGAAGCGCCAAAGCCTATGAACATCATCATCCTCGACGATTACCAGGACGCCGTGCGCAAGCTGCGCTGCGCGCAGTTGCTGGAGCCCTACCACGCCAAGGTCTTCACCAACACCGTCAAAGGCATCGGCCAATTGGCGGTGCGGCTGCGCGATGTGGAAGTGCTGGTGCCGATCCGCGAACGCACGCAGTTCCCGCGCGCGCTGCTTGAAAAACTGCCGCGCCTGAAGCTGATTGCGCAGACCGGGCGCGTCGGCTCGCACATTGACATTGAAGCCGCCACGCGGCTGGGCATTGCAGTCGCCGAAGGCGGCGGCTCACCGGTGGCGCCAGCCGAGCTGACGTGGGCGCTGATCATGGCGTCGATGCGGCGGCTGCCGCAGTACATCGGCACCCTCAAACATGGCGCGTGGCAGCAAAGCGGCCTGAAGGCGGCGTCGATGCCACCGAACTTCGGCATTGGCATGGTGCTGGCGGGCAAGACGCTGGGCATCTGGGGCTACGGCAAGATCGGTCGCCTGGTGGCCGGCTACGGCCGAGCTTTTGGCATGCAAGTGCTGGTGTGGGGCAGCGAGCATTCGCGCGAGCGCGCCCGCGCCGACGGCTGCACGGCCGCAGACAGTTGCGAGAGTTTCTTCGAGCAGTGCGACGTGCTCTCGCTGCACCTGCGCCTGTCCGAGCAGACACGCGGCATCGTGCGCCTGGACGCGCTGTCGCGCATGAAGCCGACGGCACTGATCGTCAACACCTCGCGCGCTGAACTGCTGGAAGACAGCGCGCTCGTCGCCGCGCTCAACCGTGGCCGGCCCGGCATGGCCGCAGTGGATGTGTTCGAGAGCGAACCCATCCTGCAGGGCCACCCGCTGCTGCGCCTGGAAAACGCGGTCTGCACGCCACACATCGGTTATGTCGAGCAGGACAGCTACGAGATGTACTTCGGTGCCGCCTTCGACAACGTCATCAATTTCATCCGCAACGAGCCCAGCAACATCATCAATCCCGAGGCGCTGAAGGTCTTGAGATGAGGCCCCCCCCCGGAGCGCCTGCTGCGCCCTCCCCCCAGGGGGGCGCCGCTGGCGGCCCGGCGAAGCCGGTTCCGCGGCGGCCGCTTGGAGGCTGCTCGCGGCGGGGACCACTGCGATGAGCGTGGCTGCGGCCAGCCGCGCCCTGCTGGCCGGCAACTTCGCCATTGGTTGTGGCGTGATGGTGGTGGCGGGTTCGCTGAACGACCTGGTGGCTTCGCTGCAGGTGTCGGTGGCGCTGGGCGGGCAGCTCATCAGCGTGGCGGCGGTGGCGATGGCACTGGGCGCGCCGCTGCTGGCGGTGTGGTGGGGCAATGCCGACCGCCGCCTGCTGCTGACGCTGGCGCTGCTGTGGTACGCCGCCGGCCATTTGCTCAGCGCACTCATGCCGAACTACGCCGCACTGTTGCCGGTGCGCGCGCTGTCGATGCTGGGCGCTGCGGTCTTCACGCCGCAGGCCGCCGCCGCCATCAACGTGATGGTGCCGCCGGCCGAGCGCGGACGAGCCATGACCTTCATCTTCATGGGCTGGTCGATCAGCTCCGTCATCGGCCTGCCGCTGCACGCCTGGATCGGCGAGAGCTTTGGCTGGCGCTGGGCCTTTGCGCTGGTGGCTGTGCTCAGCCTGGGCGCAGCGCTGGCCGTCTGGCGCACGCTGCCGGCGGGCGTGCGGCCACCGCCGCTGTCGCTGCGCAGCTGGGGCACGGTGCTGACGAGTCCGCTGCTGATGGGGCTGGTGGTGGTGACGGTGCTGAGTGGCGCGGGCCAGTTCACGCTGTTCTCGTACATGGCGCCCTACTACCGCCAGGTGCTGGGCGCAGGTGCCGAGGGCGTGAGCCTGCTCTTCATGTGGTTTGGCGCTTTCGGCTTGCTGGGCAACGTGCTTTTGACGCGCTGGATCAGCCGCCTGGGCGCGGCGCGCTGTGTCGATATCGGCCTGCTGCTGGTGGCACTGACTTTTGTCGCCTGGCCATTGGCCCAGAGCACGACGCTCATGGCGCTGGTGGTGGTGCCCTGGGCGCTGGGCGTGTTCTCGTCCAACTCGGCGCAGCAGGCGCGCCTGTCAGCCAGTGCACCGGCCTTCGCACCCGCGCTGCTGGCGCTCAACACATCCGCCATCTACCTTGGGCAGGCGGTGGGCGCTGCCACAGGTGGCGCGATGATCGCGGCCACCGGCTTCGGCGCGTTGCATGCGGCGGCCCTGGGCTTCATGCTGCTGGCACTGGGCTTGAGCGTCTGGCTGGGCTTGCGCATGCGGACCCAGCTGGCGCATGGCTGAGGCCTCGGGCATGCCAACGGCCGCAGCGCGCCCAGACTCTCCGGCGGCCCTCTTCAGGGCCTTCAACCGGCTGGCGCTGCAGGGCTTTGGCGGCGTGCTGCCGGTGGCGCAGCGCGAGCTTGTGGACCGGCTGCACTGGCTCACGCCGCAGCAGTTTCTGGAGCTGCTGTCGCTGTCGCAGCTGCTGCCCGGGCCCAACATCGTCAACCTCGGACTGATCCTGGGTGACCGCTTCTTCGGCTGGCGCGGCGCCCTGGCTGCGGCGGCGGGACTGCTGTTGGCGCCCACCGGCATCGTGCTGCTGCTGGCGCTGCTGGCAGCGCAGTGGCGCGACGTGCCCGAGGTGGCCGGCGCACTGCGCGGGATGGGCGTGGTCGCCGCCGGCCTGGTGCTGAGCACCGCCGCCAGGCTGGCACCGGGCCTGCGCCGCCATGTGCTGGGCCTGCCTGCCGCCGCAGCGCTGGTGCTGCTGACAGCCGCTGCGATTGGCCTGCTGCGCTGGCCACTGGTGGCCGTGGTGCTGGGGCTGGGCCTGGTCTCGGTGGCCCTGTCGTGGTGGCGCAGCGGATGATGCACAACCTCTTCTGGGGCCCGCTCAACCTGGGTCTGGGCGACTGGTTGCAGCTCTTCCTGCACTTCATGACCTTGTCGCTGCTGGCCGTGGGTGGCGCCATCACCACGGTGCCCGACATGCAGCGCTTCGTGGTCGGGCAGCAGGGCTGGCTCAGCGACGCGCAGTTCAATGCGTGCATCGCTCTCGGCCAGGCCGCACCGGGGCCGAACGTGCTGTTCGTGGCCGTGATTGGCTTCGGCGTTGGCGGCCTGGCCGGTGTCGCGGCCACGATGGCTGGCACGCTGTTGCCGTCGGCCACGCTGGCCCTGGCCGCGTCGCGCTTTGGTGAGCGCCATCAGCATTCTCGCGGCCTGCGCGCCTTCACCGCCGGGCTCACGCCGCTGACCATCGGGCTGCTGGTGGCCACTGGGTGGATCCTGCTGCATCCGGTGGGC
>JANNGN010000126.1:0-3975 GCA_031403895.1 Rubrivivax sp.
CTTCAGCGAAGGCTTCGCTGCGCCAGACTTCCTGGGGTGCAATGCTGTTCATGGCTTCAGGCCTTGGTAGGGTGGGGTTGCTGTGCTGCGCTGTGGGCTGCACTGTGTGCCAGCAAGGTATCGCCGGGGTTTCCAGGTGCCAGCCGCCGTGTTTGCTTTGTTCACGCCGCACGCCGCGCGCCGCAACATTTGCAACGCAGTGGCGCGCATGCTGATTCACATTCGATACCCCCGCCTCCCACCATTGGGGGATGGACCCTCGACTTTTTACACGCGGCTTGCCGCTCTCCTTGTCCGGCTTGCTCGGCTCCCAAGCCTTCAGCGTTGCACTACCGCAGCCAGCGGGCCTGGCCGAGCCGCGCCGATATGATCCGCCCGACCGTGCCGAACCCACCCTGCCCATGGCCGTGACGCCAAGCCTTCCGACGTTGCTGGTCGTTGATGACGAACCCGAACTGCGAGGCCTGCTGGCCGAGTACTTTGGCCGCCATGGCTTTGCCGTCAGCACCGCCTGCGACGCTGCGCAGGCGCGCGAGCTGATCACTGCCACGCGGCCCGACCTGGCGGTGCTGGACCTCAACATGCCGGGTGAAAACGGTCTCTCGCTGGCACGCTGGCTGCGCGATGCGCATCCGGCGGTGTCGATCGTCATGCTGACCACGGCCGGTGAATCGGTGGACCGCATCGTCGGCCTCGAACTCGGCGCCGACGACTACATCAGCAAGCCCTACGAACTGCGCGAGTTGCTGGCCCGCGTGCGCGCGGTGCTGCGGCGCGCGCAACGCGGCGTGGCCACGCCTGTGGTGGCCGCGTTGCCCAGCCGGCAGGTGCGGTTTGGCGAGCGCCGGCTCGACCTCGACCAGCGCAAACTCTTCGCCACCGACGGTGCAGAAATCGAGATCACGGCGGCTGAATTTGACCTGCTCGCGCTCTTCGCGCGCCACCCCAACCGGCCGCTGAACCGCGACCAGATCATGGAGCAGGCGCACAACCGCGGCTGGGACGTGTTCGACCGCTCGATCGACCTGCGTGTCATGCGCCTGCGCCGCAAGATCGAGCGCAACCCCGACAAGCCCGAGGTGCTCAAGACGGTGCGCAACGTCGGCTACGTGTACGTGCCACCGGTGGCCTGAGCGCGGGCTGGTCCCATGCCGGCATGACCGACATCAACCCCGCCGGCGCCGCCACGCTGCGCTCGGCGCGCCGCCTGGTGTGGTGGCTGGTGGTGCCGGTGATGGCGCTGCTGGCGGTGCTGACGCTGCTGCAATACCAGCAGCGTTTGGGCGACGCCGAACGCGAGCTGATACGCCGTGCCGACGAAAGGGCGCAGGAACTGGCCGCCGTCGCGCGCCCGGCGATGGACCATGTGCATGACCTGCGCCGCACCCTGCAGTCGCGCTGGCACGACCCGCCTGACGGCGGCAGCGCCCTGCAGTCCGCACTCGCCGAGCGAGCGGCTGCGGTGCAGGGCGCGACCGGGCCTGTGGCGGCGGACGGCTGGTCGCTGGACGCGGCACCCGAAGCGCTGCGCAACCGCTTCGGCCAGGTCTGGTGGGCGCCGCCCGGAGGCCACGCGCCCGAGATGATGTGGCTGCGCCGGGCCCAGCTCTTTGTCGAGGCCGCGCGCGTGGTCCACGAACGCGCGCCGGGCTTCGAAGCTACCTGGTTCGCCGCCGCCGAAGCCAACGTCAGCTTCGGCTATCCGTGGGTGGCCACATCGCACATGCTGGCCGCGATGGGCTTGTCCAGCCTGCAGGCCCTGGACAGACCGCGCCTGGCCGGCGTGGCGCGCGCCGAGCGCGATCTGGCGCGCGACCCGAAGGACATCGTCTTCTGGGGCCCGCCCTACGTCAGCCAGCTCAACGGCCAACTGGTGCAGTCGCATGGCGCCATGGTGGTGGTGGACGGCCGCTACCGGGGCGAGGTCAGCCTCGACTTCCGGCTTGACGCGCTGCAGCGCATTGCGCAGGGCTGGCAACCCAAGGGCTCGCGCGTGTGGGTGGCCGACCGCAACTTGAGCGTGCTGGCCGACGCCACCGAGCCGTTGCTCGCGCCTGCCGCCAAGGGCCTGGCCGACACCCGCGTCACCGTGGCGCTGGCGAGCCGCCTGCCGCTGACCCTGGACGACGCGGCGCTGGCTGCCTTGCCCACCACGCGCGACATCCTGCACCGAGGCAACGGCTGGGTGCTGGTGGCGGCGGGCCGTGAAGGCTCGCCATGGGTGTATGCACAGGCAGTGCCTGAATCGTCACTGCGTGCCGCCGTGCTGCCCACGCTGCTGCCCAATGCCTTGCTGGGGCTGGCGCTGCTGGCGGTGTTTGTGGCCGGCCAGTGGCTGTTTGCACGCTGGTTCGTGACGCCAGCGCTGGCCGTGCTGGGCTACTTGCGCCAGCTCTCCACCGACCCGGCCGCGCGTGCGCCGCAACTGGGCCCGCGCTGGCACGGCTGGGTCGATGCCGTCACCGACACCTTCCAGGTCCAGCGCCTGCTGCAACAGCGCGAACGCGCGCACGAAACCTTCAAGTCGGCGATGGTTGACCATGCGCCCACGGCCATCGTCACCACCAGCGGGCACGGCCGCATCGTCGATTTCAACCCCGCCGCTGAAGGCATGTTCGGCGTGCCGCGCGCGCAGGCGGTGGGGCGTGACCTGGCCGATGTGATCCTGCCCCAGAACCACAGCGGCGAAATCAAGCGCCTGGCCAGCGCGGGCGACGCGGTGAAAAACGCGGCCTCGGAAACGGTGGGCCGGCACGCCAGCGGGCGTGAATTCCCGATCCAGCTTCTGGCCTTCCAGGTGCTGATCGACGGCGAGCCCTTCGACACTGCGTTCATCACCGACCTGTCATCGCAGCAAGAGGCCGCGCTGCAGATCGACCGCCAGCGCGACGCCCTGCGCCAGAGTGAAAAACTCAGCGCCATGGGCACACTGCTGGCGGGCGTGGCGCACGAGCTGAACAACCCGCTGGCCATCGTCATGGGCCGCGCCAGCCTGCTGGAAGAAAAGGCCGAAGGCACGGAACTGGAAGCCGACGCACGCCGCATCCGCGAAGCCGCCGAACGCTGCGGCCGCATCGTGCGCACCTTCCTCAACATGGCGCGCCAGAAGCCGCCGTCGCGCAGCCCCGTGCAGCTGGGCGACATCGTCCGCGCAGCGGCCGACATGCTGGGCTACACGCTGCGCAGCCACGGCATCCAGGTCGAGCTGCAACTGGCCGATC
Source organism: Rubrivivax sp. (assembly GCA_031403895.1). Classification (GTDB taxonomy): domain Bacteria; phylum Pseudomonadota; class Gammaproteobacteria; order Burkholderiales; family Burkholderiaceae_C; genus Rubrivivax. The sequence goes on from JANNGN010000126.1 coordinate 3,222, forward strand.
AAATGCCCGAAGTGCGGGCCGACGCCGACCAGCTGGGCCAGGTGGTGCTGAACCTGATGGTGAATGCGCAGCAGGCGCTGGAAGGGGTGACCGGTGCGCGCCAGCTATCCGTCCAGACCGGCGTGGAAGCCGTGCGCGCTGGCCGTGAGCCGCGCGTCTGGCTGCGCGTGGCCGACAGCGGCGCTGGCGTGCCGGCGGCCGTGCGCGAACGCCTGTTCGAGCCCTTCTTCACCACCAAGGCGGCGGGCTTCGGCACCGGCCTCGGCTTGTCCGTGTCGCGGGCCATCGTGCGCGAACACGGCGGCGAGCTGATGCTTGAAGCGAGCGGCGCCGGCAGCGGCGCCGGCAGTGGTGCAGGCCCCGGCGGCGCGTCCTTCCGCATGAGCCTGCCGATCAGTGGCGAGGCCAGCGTCAGCAGCTTGCCGCTGCCGCTGGACACCGGCAGCGGTGAGCTGCATTCGCGCGTGCTGGTGGTGGACGACGAAGCCGAAGTCGCCGACCTCATGCGCGCGGTGCTTGAAAGCGCGGGCTTCGATGTCGCCACCGCAGAGTCCGGCGCCGTGGCGCTGGAGCTGCTGGCCGAGGCGCGCTTCGACGCCATCGTCAGCGACGTGCGCATGCCCGACATCGACGGCGCCGCACTCTGGCGCGCGGTGCGCGAACGGCAACCGCACCTGGCGCGCCGCATGCTGTTCGTCACTGGCGACACGCTGTCGCCGCAGGCACTGCTGGTGCTGGAAGAGTCGGGCTGCCC
>JANNGN010000127.1:0-2939 GCA_031403895.1 Rubrivivax sp.
CCAGCGTGCTCACCGGGCGGTAGTGGTTGAGCAGCAGCGATACGGCGTGCAGGCGCTCGCTCTCGTTGACCTCGAAAAAGAGCTGGCGGATCTTGCTCGCGGCGTGGCGCTCGGTGAGCCTGACCTCCTCGGGCGCGCGCATGAACCGGGCGGCCAGCTTCGTCACGCCGTCCGGATAAGTGGCCGAGAACAGCAGCGTCTGACGCTGCTTCGGCGCCTGCTGGATCACCTGGGCGATGTCTTCGGCAAAGCCCATGTCGAGCATGCGATCGGCTTCGTCGAGCACCAGCGTATTCAGCGCGTCCAGCGCCAGGCTCGCGCGCGACAGGTGGTCGAGGATGCGGCCGGGCGTGCCCACGACGATGTGCGCGCCATGCGCCAGGCTGGCGAGCTGCGGGCGCAGCGTGGCGCCGCCGCACAGCGTGAGGATCTTGATGTTGTCTTCGGCGCGCGCCAGGCGGCGGATCTCCTGCGTCACCTGCTCGGCCAGCTCGCGCGTGGGGCACAGCACCAGCGCCTGCACCGCAAAGCGCCGCGGATTCAGATTGGCCAGCAGCGGCAGCGCGAAGGCCGCCGTCTTGCCGCTGCCGGTCTTGGCCTGGGCGATCAGGTCTTTGCCGGCCAGCGCCAGCGGCAGTGTGGCGGCCTGGATCGGCGTCATGCGCTCGTAGCCGAGGCGCTGCAGGTTGGCCAGCACGGCGGGGGCCAGTGGCAAGCTGCTGAAATCGGGGCCGCTGGGCGTGCCGGAGGGGGTGGGTTCGTTCATCCCGGATTGTCGCGGACGCGGCTCGCGGTGCTGGACGAGTCGGGCCGTGCGAGCAAGCGGCGCAGCTCGTCACGCATCGCATCGCATCGCAGCGCAGCGCAGCGCAAAAGCCGCTGGGAAACTAATCCTTGCCAGCCGCCGCTTCGCGCAGCTTGTCTTTCTTGCTCTTGCGCTTGCCCTTGATGCCGCCGACCGATAGCGCCGGCGCTGCCGCGTCAAGCGGCTCGAAGCCGGGGATGATCTCGCGCGGAACGCGCTGGCCTTGGCGCTTTTCGATGAGGCGGAAATGCGCCTCGCCGTCGGCGCTGATGAAGCTGACCGCCATGCCGCTCGCACCTGCACGGCCGGTGCGGCCGATGCGGTGCACATAACCCACCGCAGAACGCGGCAAGTCGTAGTTCACCACCACCGGCAACTGCACAATATCGATGCCGCGCGAGGCCAGGTCGGTGGTGACGAGCACGTCCCATTGCCCGCCCTTGAATTCGGCCAGCACCTGGGTCCGCGCGCCCTGGCTCATGCCCCCATGAAACGGCGTGGCAAACAGGCCGGTCTGGTACAGCTTCCAGGCCACGTGCTGGGCGGCGTACTGGGTCGCCACAAACACCAGCACCCGATCCCAGCCGCTGTGCTTGATCAGGTGGCGCAACAGCTCGGTGCGGCGGCTCGCGTCCACCTGGATCACGCGTTGCGCTATGACGGGCTCGTTCGCCGGCGTAGCACCCACCTCCACGCGCAACGGCTGGTTCAAAAGTGCTGTCGCCAGCGCTTCCACGTCAGGCGGAAAAGTGGCCGAGAAAAACAGCGTCTGCCGCCGGGGCGGCAGCAGGCCCAGTACGCGGCTCAACTCGTCGGCAAAACCCAGGTCCAGCAGACGGTCCGCCTCGTCCAGCACCAGCAGGCCCACGCTGGAGAGCTTGAGTGCGTTGTGCTGCACCAGGTCCAGCAGGCGGCCGGGCGTGGCCACGACTACATCGGCGCCGCCGCGCAGCCCCATCATTTGCGGGTTGACCGATACCCCACCAAACACCACCGCCACTTTTAAGGGCTGCGGCAGGTGCTGCGCCAGGCTGCGCACCACTTCACCCACCTGCGCGGCCAGCTCGCGGGTGGGCACCAGGATGAGCGCACGAACCCTCCGGGGCGTGTGTAGGGGGCCTAGCTGCAGGCGTTGCAGCACGGGCAGTACAAAGGCCACCGTTTTGCCCGAGCCGGTCTGCGCCGAGCCCAGCACGTCCACGCCGCGCAGCACAGCGGGAATGGCCAGCAGCTGGATCGGCGTGGGCGCAGCAAAACCCAACTCGCCAACGGCGCGAACGAGTTCGGGGGAAAGGCCAAGAGACGAGAAAGGCATGGTTGGTACGGCCGGCCCGTGTAATGGCGCATGTCAAGCGTATTAGCCGTTTCGACGCAGCGCCGGTTGTCCAAGCGCTAGCACCGCACCCACCCACAAGGCCAGCGCGGACACCACAAAACCGCGCGCCAGGCCCCCCGCGCCGTCCGATATCCAGCCAATCACCGCCGGGCCAACAATTTGGCCGGCCGCAAATACGATGGTGAACGCGCCAATGCCAGCCGCCCACTGGCTGGCAGGCAGGTTGTGGCGCACCAGCGCCGTGGTGGACGCCACCACCGACAAAAACACTGCGCCAAATAGGAGGCCCGAGGCAAACACCAGCGGCCACGCGCTGCTGAGTGCGGGCAGGATCGTTGCAACACCCAGCAAAGCACTGAGCAGCGCCAGTGGCCGACCGTCGTTGAAACGGTCAAGCAGGGGCGCCCAAAGGCGCGGCGACGCCATCACGGCCACCCCCAGCAGGGTGTAGAAGGCGGTAATGCTGGCCGCCGATTGGCCCTGTTCGTGCAGCAGCGCGACCACAAAGGTCATGTAACCGATGTAGCCCATGCCAAACATGCCATAGCCGACCAGCGCAAAGGCGAAGTGCTTTATCGGCACGTGGGGGGTGGCTACTGCGGCGCCGGTGTTCGATACACCCGTCAGCACGGCCAGTTGCGCGGCTGGCCATCGCAGCAGCGCTGTCGCTGCAAAGCACAGTACCGCCAGCGCTGCCCAGCCCCAGGTCCACGCATGGGCAGTGCCCGCTGCGGCCTGCAGCACCACCGGTACCACCAGCGCAGACAGACTGATGCCAATGCCGGTGCCGCCGTAATA
>JANNGN010000128.1:0-5923 GCA_031403895.1 Rubrivivax sp.
GCTCGAACGGCGATCCGGGCGGCTGGCAGAACTATATCAATAGCGCCTTCGGCGGGGCGGTGCAGGGCAGCCAGGAACGTTCCGCCGCCGGCTTTGCTTTCGGCACCCTGGTCGGACGCGGTCCCCCCGCCCGTCGCCGTCAGCGTCCCCGTTGCTGGTGGTGGCAGCTTCCCGGTCCGCCGCATTTACTGCGTGGGCCGCAACTATGCCGAGCATGCTCAGGAGATGGGCTTCACCGGCCGTGAGCCACCTTTCTTTTTCATGAAGCCGGCCGACGCGGTGGTGGCGGTGGCCGACGGTCAGACCGGTGTCATCGACTACCCGCCACTCACGTCGAACCTGCACCACGAGATCGAGCTCGTGGTGGCCATCGGCACTGGTGGCAGCGGCATCAAGGCCGCACACGCGGCCGCCCACATCTGGGGTTATGCCGTGGGCCTGGACATGACCCGCCGCGACTTGCAGAACGAGATGAAGAAGCAGGGCCGCCCGTGGTGCATCGGCAAAGCCTTCGACCAGAGCGCGCCGATCGGGCCGATCCGTGCCAAGTCCAGCACCGGCGAGCTGAGCGCTGGTGCCATCTCGCTGGCCGTGAATGGCACCGTCAAACAAAAAGGCGACCTCAAGGATCTGATCTGGAACGTCAACGAAACCATCGAACACCTGAGCGCGGCCTGGGCGCTGCAGCCCGGTGACCTGATTTTCACGGGCACCCCCGCCGGCGTGTCTGCTGTCGTGCGGGGTGACCTGATGGAAGGTGCCATCGCCGGGCTGGGCACGCTCAAGGTCGCGGTGCGTTGATCGACAGGGACACAGCCATGCAGCTCTACAACTTCTACCGCTCGTCGGCGTCGTACCGGGTGCGCATCGCGCTGGCGCTGAAGGGCCTGGACTATGTGTACAAACCCGTGCACCTGTCGAAGAACGAGCAGTTCAAGGAGTCGTACACCGCCGTGTCGGCGTCGCGCCTGGTGCCGCTGCTGATCGACGGTGAACATGCGTTGACGCAGTCGATGGCGATCATCGAGTACCTCGATGAAACCCATCCGCAGCCGCCCTTGCTGCCGGCCACGCCCGCAGCGCGGGCCCGCGTACGGGCGCTGGCGCAAGACATCGCCTGCGAGATCCATCCGCTGGACAACCTGCGTGTGCTGCGCTACCTGGTGCGCGAGATGAAGGTCAGCGAAGACGACAAAAACCGCTGGTACCGCCACTGGGTGGAAACAGGTCTCGAGGTGGTGGAGAGCCGCCTCGCCGCGCACCCCGCCACCTACTGCCATGGCGACACGCCCACGCTGGCCGACTGCGCGCTGGTGCCGCAGATCTTCAACGCCCAGCGCTTTGAATGCCGGCTCGACCACGTGCCGAATGTCATGCGCGTGTTCGAGGCCTGCATGAAGTTGCCCGCCTTCGAAGAGACGCGGCCCGAGAAGTGCCCCGACGCCGAGTGAGCGGGTTTCGCGGATGACGCTGCCGGCGCCGGTACCTCTGCTGCGGCCCGACTGGCCGGCACCGGCGGGCGTGCAGGCGGCGATGAGCACGCGCGACGGTGGCGTCAGCGCGGCGCCCTGGCAGAGCCTGAACCTCGGCCTGGCGGTCGGCGACGAAGCGGCGGCGGTGGCGCAGAACCGCGAGCGTTTTGCCGCTGCGCTGGGCGCGCGGCCGATCTGGCTGCGCCAGGCCCACGGCAACAACGTGCTCAGGCTGCGGGCCGATCAGTCCTATCAGTCCGACACGCCCGCAGAGCCTGCCGATGCCGCCTGGACCGACCAGTCCGGCATCGCCTGCACGGTGCAGGTTGCGGACTGCCTGCCGGTGCTTTTTGCCGCGCGCCATGGCGGTGCCGTTGCGGCCGCCCATGCGGGCTGGCGCGGCCTGGCCGCAGGCGTGCTGGAAGCCACGCTGCGATCCTTGCAAGACGGTGCGGGCGTGGCCCCGGTGGACGTGGTGGCCTGGCTCGGGCCCTGCATCGGGCCGCGTCAGTTTGAAGTCGGTGCCGACGTGCTGCGTGCCTTTGCAGACCCGCTGGATGCCTGCTGTTTTGTCCCGCGCAACCGCGCTGGCGATTCAGAGCGTTGGCTGGCAGACCTGCAGCAACTTGCGCAGCAGCGTTTGGCAAGAGCCGGTGTCGGCTCGGTCAGCCGGCTGCCTTTGTGTACCGTGGAGGAGACGTCAAGGTTCTTTTCGTTCCGGCGCGACGGCATCACCGGGCGCATGGCTGCCGCCATCTTCCTGCGCTGACTCGGCCGCCCTGCGCGCCCGCTTGCGCCCTGGTGTGCCCATGATGTACATCAGGATCGACAGCGGCATCACGCCGTACAGGACAAAGGTGATGACGGCGCCGAGCACCGTGCCCTGGGTCGAGATGGCTTCTGCCACCGACATCATGAGCACGACGTAAATCCACGCAATGGCAATCAGGTACATACCGTATTCCGGTTCAGACTTTCGACGTATAAAGATATGAGTCATTGCAGTGTCAGCCGCATGGCTTACAACGTGAAGACCAACACCGGCTGCTGGCCTACCGGCCCGGCAGCGACACAGGAGACCCAGCCGTGAAATCCAAGCCTACCCCAAGCCCGTCCGCGCCACCGCCCCTGGCCGACGCGGTCGAGGCCCTGAAGGCCCTGCACGCCGGTGCGGCCCTGAACGTGCCGATGGACCAGTTGACGCGCATCCAGGGCGACTACCTCAAGAGCGCCACCGACTTCTGGAATCACTCAATGCACCGCCTGCAAGATGGTGTCGCAAACCCGGCCGCCAAGCCGGTCGCACTGGGTGACCGGCGTTTTGCCGGCAGCGAATGGTTGAGCAACCCGGCCTCCGCGATGACGGCCGAGCTCTACCTGCTGAACGCGCGCACCATGCTGGAGATGGCCGACAGCATGCAAGGCGACGCCAAGACCAAGGGGCGCGTGCGCTTTGCGGTGCAGCAGTGGGTTGACATGACGAGCCCGAGCAACTTCCTGGCGCTCAACCCTGAAGCGTTGAAGAGGGCCATCGACACGCAGGGCCAGAGCATCGCCACCGGCATGCAGCACCTGCTGGAAGACGTGCAGAAGGGCCACGTCTCGCAGACCGACGAAAGTCTCTTCGAGGTTGGCAGAAACGTTGCCACCACCGCCGGCAGCGTGGTGTTCGAGAACGAACTGTTCCAGCTCATCGAATACAAGCCGCTGACTGCCAAGGTGCATGAACGGCCGATGCTCTTCGTGCCCCCGTGCATCAACAAGTACTACATCCTCGACCTGCAGCCCGACAACTCGGTCATCCGCTACACCGTCGAACAGGGTCATCGCACTTTCGTCGTCAGCTGGCGCAACCCGGACCAGAGCCTGGTCAACAAGACCTGGGACGACTACATCGAAGAAGGCCCCATCACCGCCATCCGCACGGTGCAGGCCATCACCGGCGAAGCGACCATCAACACGCTGGGCTTTTGCGTCGGCGGCACCATCCTCAGCACCGCGCTGGCAGTGCTGGCAGCGCGTGGAGAGCAGCCAGCGCACTCGGTGACGCTGCTGACCACGCTGCTCGACTTCGAAAGCACCGGCATCCTCGACATCTTCATCGACGAGACGATGGTGCAAATGCGCGAGATGACGCTCGGCCCCGACGCGCCCCGCGGCCCCGGCCTGCTCAAGGGCAAGGAACTCGCCACCACCTTCAGCTTCCTGCGCCCCGAACGACCTGGTGTGGAACTACGTTGTCGGCAACTACCTGAAGGGCGAAACGCCGCCGCCGTTTGACCTGCTGTACTGGAACGGCGACTCCACCAACCTGCCCGGGCCCATGTACTGCTGGTACCTGCGCCACATGTACCTGCAAAACGAACTGAAGCAGCCGGGTGTACTCACCGTCTGCGGCGAGAAGGTTGACCTCGGTGCGATCGAAGCCCCGTTCTTTGTCTATGGTTCGCGCGAAGACCACATCGTGCCGTGGGCGGCGGCTTACGCGTCCATCCCGCTCATCGCCGGCAAGAAAACTTTCGTGCTCGGCGCCAGCGGCCACATCGCTGGCGTCATCAACCCGCCGGCCAAGGGCAAGCGCAACTACTGGACCAACAGCAAACTGCCGCCAAAAGCCGAGGCCTGGTTTGACGGCGCCACCGAACACCCGGGCAGCTGGTGGACGGCCTGGTCCGACTGGCTCAAGCCGCTGGCCGGCAAGCTGGTGAATGCACCCAAGGCGCCGGGCAGCGCAAAATTCAAGGCCATCGAGCCGGCGCCCGGCCGCTACGTCAAGGCCAAGGCCTGATCGGCCCGACTCGCCACAACCATCTAACGTCTTACTTCAGGAGATTCTCATGGCACTGGATATCGTCATCGTCGCCGCAGCCCGAACCGGCGTGGGCAAGTTCGGCGGCACGCTGGCCAAGACCGCAGCCCCGGAACTGGGTGCCACCGTGCTGAAGGCGCTGCTGGAACGTTCGGGTCTCTCCAGCGAGCAGATCGGCGAGGTCATCCTCGGCCAGGTGCTCACCGCCGGCTCGGGCCAGAACCCCGCGCGCCAGGCCGTCATCAAGGCCGGCTTCAACGCCGCTGTGCCGGCGATGACCATCAACAAGGTCTGCGGCTCGGGCCTGAAGGCGGTGATGCTGGGTGCGCAAGCCATCCGCGACGGCGACAGCGAGATCGTCATCGCCGGTGGGCAAGAGAACATGTCGGCCAGCCCGCACGTTCTGCTGAACAGCCGCGACGGCCAGCGCATGGGCGACTGGAAGATGGCCGACAGCATGATCGTCGATGGCCTGTGGGATGTGTACAACCAGTACCACATGGGCATCACGGCCGAGAACGTGGCCAAGAAGTACGGCATCACGCGCGACGCGCAGGACGCGCTGGCGCTGGCGAGCCAGATGAAGGCGGCCGCAGCCCAGGAAGCGGGCCGCTTCAAGGACGAGATCGTGCCGGTGAGCATTGCGCAGAAGAAGGGCGACCCGATCGTCTTCGCAGCCGACGAGTACATCAACAAGAAGACCAGCGCCGAAGCCCTGGCCGGCCTGCGCCCGGCCTTCGACAAGGCTGGCAGCGTGACGGCAGGCAATGCCTCGGGCCTGAACGACGGTGCGGCCGGCGTGGTGCTGATGTCGGCCGCCAAGGCCGCAGCGCTCGGCTTGAAGCCGCTGGGCCGCATTGCCAGTTACGCATCGGCGGGCCTGGACCCGGCCTTCATGGGCATGGGCCCGGTGCCAGCCGCTCGCAAGGCGCTGGAGCGCGCGGGCTGGCGGGCGGCCGACCTGGACCTGCTGGAGATCAACGAAGCCTTTGCCGCCCAGGCCTGCGCCGTGCATCAGGAGATGGGCTGGGACACGAGCAAGGTCAACGTCAACGGCGGCGCAATAGCCATCGGGCACCCGATCGGTGCCAGCGGCGCGCGCATCCTTGTCACGCTGTTGCACGAGATGATCAAGCGCGATGCCAGGAAGGGCATTGCGAGCCTGTGTATTGGGGGTGGCATGGGTGTCGCCCTCACCATCGAGCGGTAAGAATCGCACTATCAACCAGGAGAGAGACATGGCACAGAAAGTAGCGTACGTAACCGGCGGCATGGGTGGCATCGGCACCGCCATCTGCCAGCGCCTGCACAAGGACGGCCACAAGGTCATCGCAGGTTGTGGCCCCAGCCGCGACCACGTGAAGTGGATCGACGAACAAAAGGCGCTGGGCTACACCTTCTACGGATCGGTGGGCAACGTTGCCGACTGGCAGAGCACGGTGGACGCCTTCACCAAGGCGGTGGCCGAACACGGCTCGATCGACGTGCTGGTCAACAACGCCGGCATCACGAAGGACCGCATGTTCCTGAAGATGTCGCCCGAAGACTGGAAGAGCGTCATCGACACCAACCTGAACAGCATGTTCTACGTCACCAAGCAGGTGGTGCCGGGCATGGTGGAAAAGGGCTGGGGCCGCATCAT
>JANNGN010000129.1:0-2348 GCA_031403895.1 Rubrivivax sp.
GGCCTGCGCCCGCTGTATGCCAAGCGCTGCCGCATGCGCTGGCTGCAGCTACACAACATGAACCACGTCAGCGCTGCCGAACGCCAGGCTTTCCTGGCGCGCGTGCAGCATGAACTGCCCCGCTGTTTGAAGGAATGTGCATGAGCATCGCCCAACCCCTGGCCGCCTACAGCGCCTGGCGCCGCGCCGGCGATTTTGTCTTTCTGTCGGGCGTGATCGCGGTGGACCCGCAACACAAACTCATCGTCAAGGGCTATGCCGACATCCCGCCCGCAGCGCGCGCTCTGTTGGGCGAAACCGGCGAATTCAGCACCGACATCAAGGAAGGGCCGATCCTGGCGCAAAGCTGGTTCGTGCTCGACCGCATCCGCGCCACCGTGGAAGCGGCGGGTGGGCAAATGGCGGATGTCTTCAAGCTCGTGCAGTACTTCAGGAACCTGGACCACTTTCCACACTACAGCCGCGTGCGCAAACTCTTCTTCACGGGCGAGCCGCCGGCTTCTACCGTGGTGGAGGTAAGCGCGATGCTGCCCACCGCTGACATCCTGGTTGAGGTCGAAGCGACCGCCTACATTCCCCAAAGCCTGCCACTCAATCGTTGAACCCCATGCTGCACGGATACTGCCCTCCCGAACGCTACCTGCCCTACCTCAGCTGGACGCAGATTGCGAACCTTCCCGACAAGCCCAACACCGTCATCGTGCTGCCCGCCGGCAGCACCGAACAGCACGGCCCGCACCTGCCTTGTGCGGTGGACACGATCATCGCCGCCGGTGTCACGGGCCACGCGCTGGCGCGGCTGCCGACCGCGATTCCGGCCTATGCGTTGCCGCCCATCTGCTACGGCAAGAGCGACGAACACCTGCATTTCCCCGGCACCGTCACGGTCGAGGGCACCACGCTCTTGGAGACGGTGACGCAGATCGGCGAATCGGTGTACAGGATGGGTTTTCGCAAACTGCTGATCGTCAACGCCCACGGCGGCCAGCCGCAGGTGATGGAGATGGCGGCGCGCGAGTTGCGGCTGCGCCATGGCGACTATGTGGTGCTGCCGCACTTCACCTGGCGCGTGCCGAATGCGGCGGGCAAGTACCTGAGCGAAAAGGAAAAGCGCCTGTCGATGCATGCCGGCCATGCAGAAACGGCGATCCTGATGGCGCTGGCGCCGCACACGGTGCAAATGGAACATGCGGTGGCCAACTACGCGCCTGAATTCCCGAGCAAGGTGCTCTCGTCCGACGGCCGCCCGGCCTGCGCCTGGACAGCGCGCGACTTTGGCGCCAGCGGCATCATTGGCGACCCGCTGCCAGCCACGGCCGAGCAGGGCGCAGACATCCTGGACAGCCTGGCCAATAGCTGGGCTCAGGGCATCACCGACTTGTTTCACATGCACTGGATCGAGCGTAATGAACAGTCGTGGGGCAGGTCGCACCACGCGGGGGACATAACAGGCCCCTGAGCCGTGCATCGCCGCACCGGGGCGGTGGCACAGCGTTTGCAGCCGCCTTCAGCATTCACTTTCAACTTTGTACCGAGGAATTCCGATGTCCAACAAGAGCCGTTCTATCGCGCTTGCCCTTGTCACCCTGGCTGCAGCAGCGTCCGCCCAGGCGCAGGAAAAGTTCAGCTTCACCACCAACTGGTACGCGCAGGCCGAACACGGCGGCTTCTACCAGGCGCTGGCCACCGGCCTGTACCAGAAGGCGGGGCTCGATGTGAGCATCCGCATGGGCGGCCCGCAGGTCAACATCATGCAGCTCATGGCCGCCGGCCAGACCGACTGCGTGATGGGCTACGACATGCAGACCATCAAGGGCTGGGAGCAGGGCATCAACGCCGTCACCGTGGCGGCGGCGTTCCAGAAAGACCCGCAGGTGCTGATCGGCCACCCCGGCGTGCTGAACAAGCTGGAAGACCTGAAGCTCACGCTGTTCGTGGTCATCGGCGTGCTGTCGATCTTCCCGACCATGACTTTCATCCGCTGGCGCAAACGGCTTCGCGCCGGCGGCGTGCTGCCGCCCGAGGCCGAGGTCGCCAAGGCGCGCAAGCTGGTGATGATCCAGGCGCACCTGCTGGCGCTGATTCCGCTGGCCGCCGTGTTCCTGGCGCGCGGCTTCGGCAAGTAAGTCAAGCATGACGATCGCCGGCGCCCGACTCCTCTTTGCCGGCACCATCTTCACCAGCGCCTTCCTGCTGTTCCTGGTTCAGCCGCTGATCGCCAAGCAGATCCTGCCCTGGTTCGGCGGCTCGGCCGCGGTCTGGTCGATCTGCATGGTGTTCTTTCAGGTCGCGCTGCTGGCCGGCTACGCCTACTCGGACTGGATCACGCGCCACCTGCGGGTGCGTGC
>JANNGN010000130.1:0-2924 GCA_031403895.1 Rubrivivax sp.
CAGCGCCAATTCGAGCCGCCCACGGGCGGCTTGCTTGCATTGCATTGGCGCTTGCCGCAACGCTATCCTCGATCCCCATGACGCCATCGTTCCCCCGCATCACCGATCCACAAAACATCCCCGTGATCGGTGTAGACGACCACTTGCCGGCGGTGCGGCGCGAGGTGTTAACGGCGCAGGCGCTGCGCTTGCGCTTCGAGGCGCCGCCAGCCTGGTCGCCTGAAATCGCCGGCGACGGCCGCCGCTTCAGCCTGGATACCGAGCCCAGTGCGGCGTCGGTGCTGGTGCCGCTGGTGATGCGCCACGATGGCCTGCATGTGCTGCTCACTCGCCGCACCGATCACCTGCGCGGCCACGCCGGTCAGATCAGCTTTCCCGGTGGACGCGCCGAACCGCATGACAACGACGCCGTGGCCACCGCGCTGCGCGAGACCGAAGAAGAGCTCGGGCTGGACCGGGTGCACATCGAGGTCATCGGCGAATTGCCGCACTACACCACGGTAACGAGTTATGTGGTCACGCCGGTGGTCGCGCTGGTGCAGCCTGGGTTCACGCTGGCGCTTGACGATTTCGAGGTCGCCGAGTCCTTCGAGGTGCCGCTTCAGTTCCTGATGACACCGGCCCATCACCGGCGCCATCAACTCGAGTTGATGGGCGAGCAACGCCAGTTCTTGTCGATGCCATGGCAGGGCCTGGACGGCGATGGCCAACTGCGCCAGTACTTCATCTGGGGCGCCACCGCGGCGATGCTTCGCAATTTGTACCGCTTTCTGTCGGCCTGAGCCGTGCCCCAGCGCGAAAAGCAAGCTCGGTATGATGCCCAGCGATGAGCTTCTTTGCCGTCCTGTGCGCGCTGGTGATCGAACAGCTCAAACCGCTGCCTCGTGACAACTGGATCCACCATGCGCTGATCTCCTGGGTCGCCTGGACGGGACGCAATTTCGACGCCGGGCGCGAGCGCCATGCCTGGGTGGTGTGGGCGGTGTCGGTGCTCGGCCCCGGCCTGGCCATTTTCACGCTGTATTTTGCGATCCACCACTTCAGCCTGATCCTTGCGGTGGCCTTCGACGTGGCGGTGCTGTACCTGACGCTGGGCTTCCGCCAGTTCAGCCATTACTTCACCGACATCCGTGACGCGCTCGAGCGCGGCGACGAAATCGAGGCGCGGCGCCTGGTGGCCGAGTGGCGCCACCTCGACGCCAGCGAGTTGCCGCGCACCGAGTTGCTGCGCCATGTCATCGAGCATGCCTTGCTGGCAGCACACCGGCATGTCTTCGGCGTGTTCTTCTGGTTTGTGCTGCTGTCCACCTTGGGCCTGGGCCCGGTGGGTGCGGTGCTGTACCGCATGGCCGAGTTCGTCAGCCGCTACTGGACCTATCCGAGCCGGACCTTGGGCATCCCGGCCAATGATCGCCTGATGGTGGTCTCACAACGCGTCTTCGCCGTGATGGACCATGTGCCGGCGCGAATGAGTGCCTTCGGTTTTGCGGTGGTCGGCAATTTCGAGGAGGCGATCAACAGCTGGCGCCGCGATGCCACGCTGTGGCAACACGCCAACGAGGGTGTGATCCTGGCCGCCGCCGCCGGCGCCGTGGGCGTGCAGTTGGGCGGCGAGGCCGCACCCGGCGTCACGCCAGAGCGCTCACGCACCTTTGATGCCGGTCCAAGCGGCTCGGCAGCCGCCGCCGCCGGCTCGACCGCCGGTTCGCCGCCGCAGCTCGGGCACTTGCGCAGCGTCGTCGGCCTGGTGTGGCGCTCTGTGGTGCTGTGGATGCTGCTGGTGGCCCTGCTGACCCTGGCCAATCTTGTGGGGTGAGTGCGGACACGGAACAGCCCCTGCGGGCTGTTCTGTGCCTCACGAACCGCGCGAGCTCTGCGAGGGCGTGGGGCAAGTGCGGACACGGAACAGCCCCTGCGGGCTGTTCTGTGCCTCACGGTCGTGGCGATCACGACCCGCCCATCGGCACACGCCCGGCGTGCCGCTCCAGCAGGGCCTGCCGCGTCGTCGGGCTGTCGAGCTGGTCCAGCCACCAGCGCAGAGCCAGGCCGAGTTGCGGCTTGCGCGCGGCCCCCGGCGCGTTCGCGACCGGCGTGCGCCAGGCGTAGCCCAGGCGCGCCGAGTGCGGCGGCCGCTGTACCGCCTTGGCCACCAGCCGTCCGGCACGCAGGTGTTCGCGCGCCAGCGGCTCGGGAACGAAGCCGCAACCCATGCAGCGCAATTGGGCCTCGATCTTGGCCTGCATGTTGCCCACCGTCAGCACGTCCTGGCCGGGCAGCAGGTTGACCGTCAATGGCGCCAGCCGCTGGGCCGAATCTGCGACGGCGACGGCGCGGTGGCGCATCAGCTCGGTGTCGCTGATCGCGCCGGTGGCTGCCGCCAGCGGATGGTGCGGCGCCACCGCGAACACGAACTCCATCGTGCCCAGGTCCTTCATCTGGGCACCAGCGGGAAGCGTGCGGTCGGCGCCGACGCCGATGGCCAGGTCGGCCTGGCCGGTCACGAGTGCCTCCCAGGTGCCCGACAGCACCTCGCTGCGCAGCCGCAGCCGAGTGCCCGGTCCGCCCAGCGTGGACGGGAGCAGCGCGCTGCTTGCGGCCACGCTGTCCACGCGGTGCGGGTTCAGGGCGTAGAAACGCTCGCACAACTCGAACAGCGTGATGCGCGAGATCACGTCGTCGGCGACGACCACGAGCTGGGTTTCCCAGCCCGTGGCCACCCGCTTGACCCGGTTCGCCACGGCGTCGATCTGTTCGAGCAGGCGCCGGCCCTCATGCAGCAGTTCCTCGCCGGCCGCGGTGAGCTGGGCCTGGCGCGAGCGCCGGTCGAACAGCAGCACATCGAGCGCGTCCTCGAGCTGGCGCACGTTGTAGGTCAGCGCCGAAGGCACCTTGCCGAGTTCACGCGCCGCCGCGGCAAAGCTGCC
>JANNGN010000131.1:0-17650 GCA_031403895.1 Rubrivivax sp.
AGCAGCGCTTCGGCGCCGGTGATGCGGCCGTCGTCCATGCTGACCTGCGGCTGGTAGTGCAGGCGGAAACGGCCGCTGACCAGCGCCTGGCGCATGGCATGGTCCAGCCGCATGTGGCTGCGGCGGTCAACCTCGGCGCGCGCCTGGTGGATGCGGTAGTTGGCGCGGCCTGCGGACTTGACGCTGCGCATGGCGGCTTCGGCGTGGCGCACCAGTTCATCGGCCGTGTGGCCGTGCGACGGCGCCAGCGCGACGCCGATGCTGCACGTCAGCGTGAACTGCGCACCGTCCAGGCTGCAGGGCTGGGCGACGACATTGAGCACACGGCGCGCCGTCGTCTCGGCAGCACTGGAGTCGGCCGGTGAAACCATGACCGCAAACTGGTCGCCACCCAGCCGCGCCAGCACATCGTCTTCACGCAGGCAGCCCTGGATGCGCTGCGCAACGTCGAGCAGCACGCGGTCGCCGATCTCGTGGCCCAGGCTGTCGTTGATGTGGCGGAAGCGGTCCAGATCGACCACCAGCAGCGCCAGCGTCCGGGCCGCTGGGCCGGCGGGGCCACCCGGGCACGCCGATGCCAGCACCGCGTCAACCTGCTCGGTCAGTCGCGCGCGGTTGAACAGGCCCGTGAGCGTGTCGGTGACGGCCATCGTCTCGATGCGCTGCTGCGCCGCCAGCCGCTCGGTGAGGTCGCGGAATGACCAGACGCGGCCCTGCGGCCGCCCGCTGCCACACAGCGGCCGCGTCACCCGCTCCAGCACCTGGCCGGACAGCAGTTGCATGCGATCGGTGGCGACGATCAGCGTGGCTTGTGCCAGCACCTGCAGGCGCTGCTGGTAGGCCGCCGGGTCGGCCAGGCAACGGCCCATCCAGGCCTGCACGGCCGCGTTGTCATGCTGTTGCAGCAGCGACAGCGGCATGCCCCAGAGTTCGGCAAAACGGCGGTTGAAGGCGCGCACATGGCCAGCCAGGTCGGTGACCAGGATGCCGTCGGCGGTGGCTTCCAGGGTGGCCTGCAACTCGGCCAGCAGTTCTTCGCGCTCGCTTTCGGCCTGGTGTTCCGCGCTGCGGTCGGCCAGCATCACCAGTGCATGGCTGGGCGCGCTGTCGCCATCCGAGCCATCCGAGCCATCCGTGTCCGCCGCGTGCAGCCGCACCGGCCGGATGCTGCGGCTGACGTGCAGCAGGCGGCCTTCGGGCGTGCAGACCACGGTGTCGGAGTGCAGCGCAGTGACATCGCCCGCCGCCGCAGCCTGCCACCAGGCCAGGTCTTCGGGCGATGCGGCCAGGCTCTCGGCGGCTGCACCCTGCAGCGACTGCAAAGGCGCGCCCAGCAGCTGATTCGCCGCCGCGTTGGCAGCCACGACACGGCGCGCGGCAATGTCCACCACCCAGGCGGCGTGCGGCAGGCCTTCGAGCAGGCTGCTGCACAAGGCCATCGACGCCGCTGCGGCCGGGGCCGCGGCGGCTGGCATGGGGGCAGCAGCCTCCAGCGGCATCAGGCGGCCAGTGCCTCAAGCGCCGGCTGCAGCAGCGGCTCGAAGTAGTAGGCGACACGCGGCCGCGGGTCCAGGTATTCGATCGCTGCCACCGGCAGCTTGGCCGCCGGCAGGCTGCGCCGGATGCCGAGATCGGGCATGCGCTCCAGGTCGAGCATCAGCGCTTCATTGCGCGGCACGCGGGCGTCGTGGACCAGCACGCGCGGCTTCAGCGGACGGCTGGAATTGGCGCCCACCACAAGCCCGTAACGGTCGTCGGTAAGCTGCACCAGAGAACCCGCCGGATAGACGCCCATCATGCGGATGAAGGCCGTCAGCACGGCACTGTCGAAGTGCTGCCGCCCCTGCGCAAAGAGCACCGACACCGCCTCGTGCGGCGTGCGCGCCAGCGTGCGCGACTGCGGGTTGCACAGGTTGTCGTAACGGTTGACCAGCGCCACCACGCGCGCCGCCATCGTCAGCCGCTCGCCGCCCACTTGCAGCGGGAAGCCGCTGCCGTCAGTCTGCTCATGGTGCTGCGCCAGCACCTTCAGCGCGCCGGCCGGCAGGCGCATGCGCTGGCCCATCGCCACGCCCTTGGCCACATGCTCGCGGTAGGCGGCCAGATCGTTCGCGCTGAAGCCGTCTTCGGCATGCCGGACGTGGTCAGCGACAGCGCTCTTGCCCACGTCATGCAACAGCGCGCCGATGCCCAGGTCCAGCAACTCAGGCTCGGTGAAACCCATCGTGCGCGCGATCAGCAGCGAGATCACGGCGACGTTCAGGGCGTGGGCGGCCGAGCGGTCGCCGCCGCCAGTCACGAGCCGGATCGCGATGTCGTCAGTGCCGAGCATCTTGTCCAGGATGGCGCGCGTGAGCTGTTCAGTGCTGCGCCCGGCAGCCAGCGGCTGCGAGCCGACGCGGTCGCTGGCTTCGCGCCAGGCGCGAGTGGCCTCGGCATGCTGGCGCTCGCAGTGCTGCGTCGCTTCGCGCTGGGCCAGCAACAGGTCACGCCGCTGCCGGATGGCGGATTCGGCCGGGCTGGGTGCGGGCAGTGGCGGGCTGCCAGGCGACAGGGTCGGCACCTGCGGCAGGTCGCTCTTCTCGGGCGACCAGCGCACGCGCACCAGCTTCAGGCCGCGCAGGATCGCGATCTGCTCAACCGACGCGATGCGAAAGCTGGACAGCGGAAAAGGATGCGACAACCAGCCGCCGTCCAGAAGGATGAACATGCCGACGCGCAGGTCTTCGACGGCGATGGTGCTGGGCATATGGATTCCCAAGGAATTGCTGGCGGCCCAAAGTGGCCACCCGATACGGAGGTTGTCGGGCGCCCGGCCCCGCTTCTTGAGCCGCGCGCCGCTGCGCACCACAGGCTGTGACGGATGCCGCACTCTGCCGCTGTGCCGCCCGCAGGGCCGGGCCGGGCTGATGGCGGCGGGGCGGCGCGGCGGCGCGGCGGCGAAGTGGCAGGGCGGCTGGCCGTCAACCCGTCAAGCCCGCCGCCACTCCATCCACAGCAGGTACAGGCCGCTCAGCACCACCACCAGCGCGCCCGCCACCACAAAGGCATCGGGCACCTGGTTGAAGACCAGCCAGCCCCACAGCGTCAGGTACAGGATCTGCTGGTACAAAAAAGGCCCCAGCACGGAAGCCGAGGCGTAGCGGTGCGCGGTGGCCATCGCCAGGTGGCCGAGGCCGCCCATCAGGCCGCACAAGGCGATCAGGCCGACGCTCAGCGCGTCGGGCGGCGCCTGCCATTGCCATAGCGCTGGCGCTGCCAGCACGAGCGCGGCGCCAGCGGCCGACAGCAGCTGCATCGCCTCGGGCGACTCGGTGGCCGCCATGCGGCGCGTCAGCAGGTTGAAGGCGGCGAACAGCACGGCGTTGCCCACGCACAGCAGGATGGCCGGGTGAAAGGCCTGCGAGCCCGGCCGCATGACAAGCAGCACACCCGCAAAGCCCGCCACCACCGCCACCCAGCGCCGGGCGTCCAGCCGCTCGTGCAGCCACCAGGCCGACAGCAGCGCGATCAGGATCGGCACCGAGAACTGGATCGCGCCGGTCTCGGCCAGTTGCAGGTATTGCAGGGCCCAGAAGTTCAGCCCCGTCATGGCCGCCAACATGGCGGCGCGCAGCAGGTGCAGTCGCGGGCTGTGCATGTGGAACAGGGCCCTGCCATGCAGCGGCGCCAGCAGCACCACCATCAGCACGAAGTGGGTGACAAAGCGCAGCCACACCACCTCGACCACCGGCAGGCCCTGCACCAGCCACTTGGCGGCGGCGTCGAGCACTGCGAAGCAGAAGGTGGCCAGCGTCACGAGCGCGATGCCGGCGCGCCGACTGCGGGCGCTGTCGGTCTTCAGCACCGGGGCGCGTGCAAGGGCAGGGTCATGGCAGCACTGTAGCCGCGCGCTGTGCGGCGTCAGCGCAGCGAGCGGCTGCACGATTGCCTAGACTGGCGAGCCTGAAGCATCCACCGGAGACACCCCGTGATCCTTGAAATTGCCGACTTCCGCGTTCCCGCCGGCCAGAACACTGCTTTCGAGGCCGCCATCCAGCACGCGCTGGCCAGCGTCGTGAGCCAGGCCAAAGGCTTCCAGGGCGCCAAGGTCAACCGTGGCATCGAAAGCCCCGAGCGCTACGTCCTGCAGATCTTCTGGGACACGCTGGAAGACCACACCGTGGGCTTCCGCCAGGGGCCGCTGTTTGCGCAGTGGCGCGCCATCGTCGGGCCCTTCTTTGCCGCGCCGCCGCTGGTGGAGCACTTTGAGCTGGTCACCAAGTCGTGACCCGCAGCGCCGCGCTGGCGCACGCGCGCCAGCACTTTGACAGCGGTGATTTCTTGCGTGACCTGGCGCGCCGCGTTGCCGTGCGCACCGAGAGCCAGGACAGCGCCTCGGGCCCGGCGCTGCAGGCCTACCTGGCCGATCAGATCGGGCCCGCGCTGGCGGCGCTGGGCTTCACCTTCAGAATCCATCCGAACCCCGAGCCGGCCTTCGGGCCGCTGCTCATCGCCAGCCGGGTTGAGGCTGAGGATTTGCCCACCGCGCTGATGTACGGCCACGGTGACGTGATTCGCGGCCAGGACGCCTCTTGGACGCGCGGCCAGGGTCCGTGGGCGCTGGTGCAGGACGGTGAGCGCCTCTACGGCCGCGGCACGGCCGACAACAAGGGCCAGCACAGCATCAACATCGCCGCGCTTGCCAGCACGCTGGCGGTGCGCGGCGCCCGCCTGGGCTGCAACATCAAATGGTTGATCGAAACCGGCGAAGAAGCCGGCTCACCCGGCCTGGCCGCCTTCTGCGCTGCAAACAAAAGCGAACTCGCCGCCGACGTGCTGATCGCCAGCGACGGCCCGCGGCTGCGGCGTGACCGCGCCACCGTGTTCCTGGGTTCGCGCGGTGTGGCTAACTTTGATCTTTCGCTGACACTGCGCCACGGCGCCCACCACTCGGGCAATTGGGGCGGCCTGCTGCGCAACCCGGGCACGGTGCTGGCCAACGCCATCGCAAGCCTGGTGGACGGGCGCGGCTGCATCCTTGTTGCCGCACTGCGCCCGCCGCCGATTCCCGCCAACGTGCGTGCCGCGCTGCGGGGCCTGCAGTTCGGTGGCGACGCGGGCGACCCTGAAGTCGATGCCGAATGGGGTGAACCGGGCCTGACGCCGGCTGAACGCGTGATCGCCTGGAACACGCTGGAAGTGCTGGCCTACCGCACCGGCAACCCGGACTACCCGGTCAACGCCATCCCGCCTTCAGCCAAGGCCACGATGCACATGCGCTTCGTCGTCGGCACCGATGTCAGCTGCCTGCGCGACGTGGTGGCCGCGCACCTGGCAGACCACGGCTTTGGCGACGTGCAGGTCAGCGAACCGGTGGTGATGGCAGCGACGCGGCTGGACCCCGACAACGCCTGGGTAGGCTTCTGCCTGGCGTCCATCGAGCGCAGCACCGGCCAGGTGCCCGTGCTGCTGCCCAACCTGGGTGGCAGCCTGCCGAACGACGTGTTTGCCGACATCCTGGGCCTGCCCACGGTGTGGGTGCCGCACAGCTACCCGGCATGTTCCCAGCACGCGCCTGACGAACACCTGCTGGTGCCAGTGGTGCGTGAAGCGCTGCAGCTAATGGCGGGGTTGTTCTGGGATCTGGGCGAGCCTGGTGAAGCGACCGCCACCCTGCCCCGGCGGGTGCGCTGAAGTTCGCTGAAGCGCGCTGAAGTTCGCTCAGACCTCGTCGCCGCTGCGGCCGTAAGCCACCAGCCGGCCCTTGGCGTCGTGGACCTCGAGCGTGCCGCTGTCCACCACCAGCAGCAGCGTCTGTCCCAGATAGGCAGGGCTGGCGAAGGTCAAACTCAGGTGCTCGACCGAGACCCCCAACTCCGCCAGATGGCGCACCACCAGGTTGCGCAGCGCCAGGCCTTGCAGGAAGGGCCGCTTCAGACCGAACAGCCAGGCCCCGAGACGGCAGGTGTGTACGGGGTTCATGTCGCCCGAGATGCGGCCGTAGTCCAGGCCCATCTGGCGCGGCACGTCCATCGCGCTGACACGCGCTTCACCGTCGGTGACGGACAGTCGCGGCAGCCGGCGCCGCAGGCCCAGCAGCTCGCGCAGCATGCCCCGGTCGGACGCCAGGCCTGCAAGATCAGCCACCGGCAGGCCGCGCACCAGAAAGCCGTCTTCCACCTGTGACAGCAGCGAGCCGTCGGCCGCCTGCACCTGCGTCTGCACTTCCACCAGCACGCGGTCTTCGCCCAGCCGCAGCACGCGCTGCACACGGCAGCTCAAGCGCTGCTCACGCGCCTTGGCGCAGGCCGCCACACTGGCGTGGTGCACCGTGCGGTGCTGCAGATGCAGCAGGTGGCGCAGGTTGATGCCGAGGTCGGCAAAGAGCCGCGAATACAGCAGCGTGCCCACGCTCTGGTTGGCCAACAGCGGCACGCTGGCGGCGGCGCGCGCCGGCACGTCGAACAGGGCGCGCCAACGCAGCGCCAGGCGCGGGCTGATGTGTACCGCAGCATGGTACGAGCGCGGCCTTTGCGCGCGCAGGCGGTGCGTGCCGAACAGGCTGGCGAGCGCCGCGCGAGCGTAAGCCCAGGCATAACGCCAGGGTTCGCTGACGCTGGGCAGGTCCAGCGTGTGCGGCTGATGACCAGCCTCGGCGGTGTGGGCCGACGGGAAGTTCAGGGTCTGGTCCATGGCGGGTGGTTTGTTCATCGAGGCAGACCCTCAATGTGCCAAGCCGTGCCCGCGCGGTCAGCGGCAAGGTGCGCGCCACCGGTGTGACGTATTCACACACCCGCGCCAGTGGCCGCACGCGGTTCAAGCGCCGGGCAGTTCCAGCGTCACCGTGGTGCCCTGCCCTGGCGTGCTGTGTACCTGCACATGGCCGCGGTGCAGCTCCGCGATGCGCTTGACGATGGCCAGCCCCAGGCCCTTGCCTTCGTCGCTGCTGGCCGGGGCCACGCTGGCGCGGCTGCTGGCGTGGCTTCTGTACAGGCGGTCGAAGAGGTGCGGCAGGTCAGCCGTCGGGATGCCCGCGCCTTCGTCCTGCACCGTCACGCGCACGCCTTGCGCGTGGCGCTCGGCCTCCAGCGCGATGGCTTTGCCTCTGGGCGTGAACTTGAGCGCGTTGTCCAGCAGGTTGGCCATCGCGCGTTCGAAAAGCTCGACATCGACCTCGGCCACCGGCGGCGCGGCGCCGACTTGCCTGAAGCTGAGATGGACGCCTTGCTGCGCAGCGCGCTGGGCAAAGCGCAGCGCGATGTCGTCCAGCACTTCGCCCAGGTCCAGCTTCATCAGGTGCAGCTTGAAGGCGGGCTCGTCCAGCAGCGCCAGGTCACCAAGCGAGCGCACCAGGGCGGCGGCGTTGCGCGTGTTGCGCAGCGCCACCGTGATCAGGCGCTGGTCTTCGGCGCGCGCGGGGTCCGCCGCACCACCCGCCGCACCACCCGCCGCCGCATCACCCGCCGACCACCGCGACTGCAGCGTTTCCAGGCAGGCCACGGTGGCGGTGAGTGGTGAGCGCAGATCGTGCGACAGGTTGCTGACACTTTCGCGGCGGAAGGTGTCCAGCCGGCGCAGCTCGTCCCACTGCATGCGCAACGTTGCCAGCAGCGCGTGGAAGCCGCCGCGCAGGCGGCTGAACTCGTCGTCGGTGGTGCCAGCCTGCGGCGCGGCGACGGTGGCGGCGCTGGTGAACCCGGCGCGCGCGGCGCTGGCCACCTCGTCGCTCAGCACACGCAGCGGCCGCGTCACGGTGACGATGATCCAGGCCGCAAGCAGCGTGCTCAGCACGATCAGCGCCAGCACCGGCGCCAGCGCCGGCGACGCCAGGCTCGTGCGCACCAGTTCCAGCCGCCCGGCCGGCAGCCCGGGCTTGCGGCACACCAGGTACAGGTAGCCGGCTGGCGCGTCCTCGGGCCGGCTGGGGCGGATGACGGCGCGGCGCAGCGCACGCGCCGTCACCACGGCATCGGCGTCCATGTATTCAGGGTCGTCGCCCATCACGTAAGCAGCCTCGCGACGGTCGCCACGGGCCGCTGCGCGGGCGGCCTGCTGCACGGGCAGCAGGGCGACCTTGAAGCCCGGCGCCAAGCGCGCCTTGCCGGTGCTGAAGAGCACGGTGCCGTCGGCCCCCAGCAGGTAGAGCTGGCTGTCGGGCTCGTAGAGCAGCAGGTTGCGCAGGAAGGCAGCGAACTCTTCCGGGTAACGCTGGTGCTGGTCGAGCAGGTCTTCGTGCTGCGCCGTGACGCGCGCCAGGAAGGCGTCGCCACGGGCCCAGATGCTTTCCTGCTCGAAGCGCTGAAAGGCCAGCGCGACGGTGAAGATCACACCCACTGCCGTGGCCAGGCCGGTCAGGAAGACGGTCAGCGCCAGGCGCCATCTCACCGACATCGTGGCACCTTCATCACGGCGCCTTCAAAGCGGCGCGTCCCGCATCTTGTAGCCCGCACCGCGCACCGTCAGGATGTAGCGCGGGTTCATCGGGTCCTGCTCCAGCTTGGCGCGCAGCCGGTTGATGTGGGTGGTGACGGTGTGCTCGTAGCCTTCATGCGAGTAGCCCCATACCGCGTCGAGCAACTGGGTGCGCGAAAACACCTGGCCCGGGTGGCCGGCAAAGTGCAGCAGCAGGTCGAATTCCAGCGCCGTGAATTCCAGCAGCTTGCCCGCCACGCGCGCTTCGCGCCGCACGGGCTGGATTTCAAGCTCGCCATTGCGCACCGACTGCGCGGCGGCTGGCGCGGCAGCGGCGGCGCGCAGCAGTTCGGCGCGGCGCAGCAGCGCCTTCACGCGGGCCAGCAGTTCGGCCATCGAGAACGGCTTCGTCAGGTAGTCGTCGGCGCCCAGTTCCAGGCCCAGCACGCGGTCAAGTTCGGTGCTCTTGGCGGTGAGCATCAGGATCGGCGTGGCGCGCCCGCGCGCACGCAGCGCCTTGCAGACCTCCAGCCCGTCCAGCAGCGGCATCATGAGGTCGAGGATCAGCAGGTCGCTGGCCTGCTCATGCTGGCTTGCCAGCGCCGCGCGGCCGTCGGCCACCGCCGTCACGCTGTAGCCCGCCTGCTGCAGGTTGAGCACGATCAGGTCGCGGATATCGACCTGGTCTTCGGCGACGAGGATGTGGCTTGGCATGGAGGGAAATGGATGCACCCGAGTCGGCTGCGACAGCGCCGTTCTTACACCGATGTGATCTGGCTGTGATCTGGGGTGAGATTCACGCGAGGTGGCTTGTACACAGTGTAGCCATCGCACCTGTTCGCACCAAAGGCCGCCACCATGCAAAGCCAAGCCCACTTCAACGCCGCCACGCTGCCGCAATCGCAATTGCATCCGCATCCCCAAGCACTGAGCTGGCCCGATCTGTGGCTGCACCGAAGCTACCTGGTGCAGTTTGCGCGGCGCCGGCTGATGGACCCGGCGCTGGCTGAAGACCTGGTACACGACGTGTTCGAGGCCGTCGTCACCGGCCGCGCCGAATTTGGTGGCCGCTCGGCGCTGCGCAGCTGGCTTATCGCAATCCTCAAACACAAGATCGTGGACCTGGTGCGACAGCGCGCCGGGCACGACAGCCTGGACCAGGGCCACGCTGACGACAGCAGCGACGAGCACAGCAGCCCGGGCCCGGAATTCGTGTGCCCGCAGCCGCGCCCCGACGAAGTGGCCGAGCAGCGCCAGCGCCTGCACCGCACGCTGCGCCGCATCACCGAACTGCCGGCCACGCTGCGCCAGGTGATCGAACTGCGCGTGCTGCAGGACCGCAGCACCGAAGACGTGTGCCGCACGCTGGCCATCAGCGAACAGAACCTCTTCGTGCGCCTGCACCGCGCGCGGCGCGTGCTGTCTGCTTGATCCAGACCTGGCTCAACCCGCCAGCAGCCGGTCCACCGTGGCCAGCAACACGGGCAGGTCGATGGGCTTGGTGATGTAGTCCACAAAGCCCGCGCTGGTGGCCTTTTCGCGGTCGGCTGGCATGGCATTGGCGCTCACCGCCACCACCGGGATGTCGCGCGTGGCCACGCTGGCGTGCAGCCGCCTGAGCACCTCGAAGCCGTCGATGCCGGGCAGCTGGATGTCCAGCAGCACGAGGTCGGGCCGCTCTTGCAGCGCCAGCGCCAGCCCCGGCAAAGGCAGCTCGGCCATCAGCAGCCGGATGCCCGGGCGCTGCGCCAGCATGCCTTCCATCAGCAGCTGGTTGACTTCGTTGTCTTCGATGTACAGCACGGTGTGCTGGCGTGCTGGCGCCACCTGTTGCGGCACGGCGGGCGCTTCGCGTGCTGCGCCCGGCGACGGCAGCACAGGGCCATGTTCCGCCCCGGCGCGCGGCACCAGACCCAGCGTCAGCCAGAAGCGGCTGCCCGCACCGGGCGCGCTGACGACACCGATCTGGCCCTGCATCAGGTCCACCAGCCACTTGCTCAACGCCAGGCCGATGCCCGTGCCTTCGACGCTGGAGCGCGCCGCTTCCAGCCGCTCAAAGGCGTGGAACAGCCGCTCTTGCTGGTGCGTGCTCAGGCCCGGTCCGTTGTCACTGACTTCGATGCGCACCCGCTCGCTTTCGCTGTCACCCAAACGTTGCCACGACAGTTGCACCGAGCCACCGGCGTGGCTGTACTTGATGGCGTTGGACAGCAGGTTCAACAGCACCTGCTTCAGCCGCGTCGGGTCGGCGAGCACGCGCAGGGTGTCCTCACCGGCGGGGCTGGCGGTGAGCGTGATGCTGCGCTCGGCGGCGGCCGACTGCACCAGGCGCAGGCAGTCGTGTACCAGGGCTGGCAGCTCGACCGGCGCCAATTCCAGGTGCAGCGTGCCGGCTTCGATGCGCGCCAGGTCGAGCACGTCGTTGATCAGGCTCAGCAGGTGGCGGCCGCCGCGCAGCAGTTCGTGCAGCCGCGCGCGCTGCGACAGGCTCAGCGGGTCGGCCGCGTCGGTGTCCATCAGCTGGCCGAAGCCCAACACCGCGTTCAACGGCGTGCGCAGTTCATGCGACATGCGCGACAGGAATTCGGACTTCGCGCGGTTGGCGCGTTCGGCTTCCACCTTGGCGGCGATCAGCGCAGCCTCGGCGGCCTTGCGCTCGGTGATGTCCCAGCCATAGACGATGAAGCCGTCAAAGCTGCCGTCGGGCGTGAAGCGCGGAATGCCGTGGTCGGCGATCCAGGCCACGCTGCCGTCGCTGCGCGGCAGGCGGAATTCCACTTCGTAGGGCGCGCCGGCGCGGCCGGCCGCATCAAAGACCGCGCGCGTGCGCTGCAGGTCTTCGGCATGCATGCGGTCGTCCCAGGGCAGTGCCAGTTCGTGTACCAGCGCGCGGCCCGTGTACTGCAACCAGCGCTGGTTGAACCACACCGGGTTGCCGCTGCGGTCGGACTGCCAGACCAACGCCGGCGCGGCGTCGGCCATGCTGCGAAAGCGCGCTTCGCTTTCCTGCAACGCCTGCTGCGCCATCACGCTGGCGGTGACGTCGCTGTAGGTGCGCACGACGCTGCCATCGGTGGCGGCGTGGGTCTGCACCTCCAGCACCAGGCCGTCGCGGCGCGTGCGCTGGTAGCGTGCGGCGAGCGCGCGGTTGTCGCCGTCCAGAAAGCGTTGCAGGCCGTCGCGCCCGACCGCGTCGATGCGTTCAAGCTGCGGGCCGAAGTGGCCCTGCTCGCGCTGGTAGTGCGTCAGTTCCTGCAGCGTGGGACGGGTCTGCATGAGCGACAGCGGTATCTCCAGCAGTTCCAGGAAGCGGCGGTTGAAGGCGTTGGTGTGGCCGTCGGCGCCGACGCTCAGCACACCCTGCGACAGCTTGTCGAGCGTCGCTTCAAGCAATTGCGATTTCTGCGCCAGCAGCTCGCCGGTGTGGCGGATTTGCTGCTCGGCGCGCTTCAGCGGGCTGATGTCCGAGAACATGCCGACAGCGCCGACCTTGCTGCCGCCGGCGTCGAAGATCGGTGTGGCGTTGTTGTAGCAATGCACCAGGCTGCCGTCGCTGCGCAGCAGCGCAACCTCATAGCCTTCGGCCTGGCCCTGGGACCGCCGCAGCACCTGCTGGCGGAATATCTGCGCGTTGGCCTCGTCCACAAACTCGTAGATGCTGCGGCCCAGCAGTTGCGACTGCGGCAGCCCGAGCATGCGGCACATGGCCGGGTTGGCGTCGGTGGTGCACAGCTGGTTGTCGATGAACCAGATGCCCTGTTCGGTGGCTTCGATAAGCAGCGAGCGCATGCGCTGCTGGTTGGCCATCGTCGCAGCGGCCGCCTTGCGCTCGGTGATGTCGGCATGGACCATGACGAAGCCGCCGCCCGGCGTGGGGCTGCGCCGCAGTTCCAGCGTGCGGCCGTCGGGGCGCGTGCGCTCGCTCACCGACGGCGTTTGCGCAGCCAGCAGGGCCAGCCGGCGCTGCGCTTCTGCATCGGCATCGACGTCGCCAAACTCACCGGCGCGGGCCAGCGCCAGCAGCAGCCCGTGCAGCGGCGCGCCGCGCTGGACGAGAGCCGGGTCGAGCCGCGTCAGGGTCAGGAAACGCGGGTTCCAGGCCTGCAAGCGCAGCGCGGCATCGAAGACGCTGATGCCTTCGCTGGCGTGGTCGAAGACCAGGCGCAGCAGCCCGTCGCTGTCGAGCGCATCGGCATCGGCATCGGCGCTGGGCGGGGCTGCGGGGGCGGGGGCGGACATGGCTGATTTTGACGCGACGCCAGCGGCGTAGCTGACCGGCTCAGTACGGCTCAGACGATCTTCACGCTCAGGTTCGGCAGCCGGTCGATGTGGCATTCGATGAGGTCGCCGCGCACCACCGGCCCGACGTTCTCCGGCGTGCCGGAATAGACGATGTCGCCCGGCATCAGTTCGAACGCTTCGCTCAACTTGCTGATCTGCTCGGCCACGTTCCAGATCATCTGGTTGAGGTTGGCGTTCTGTTTGATCACACCATTGACCTTGAGCCAGATGCTGCCCTGCGTGAATGCGCCCGTCTGGCTGGCGCGGTGGAAGGGGCCGATGGGCGCGCTTTTGTCGAAGCTCTTGCCAATCTCCCACGGTTTCTTCTCGTCGCCCATGGCGCGCTGCAGGTCGCGCCGTGTCATGTCCAGGCCCAGCGCGTAGGCATACACGTGCTCCAGCGCCGTCGCCTGCGGGATGTTGCGCCCGCCCTTGTTCAGCGCTGCCACCAGTTCCACTTCGTAGTGGTAGTTCTTGGTCAGTGAGGGGTAGGGGTGGTCGGCCACCGTGCCGGGCACCACGTTCTGGATCGCGTCGGTGGGTTTCTGGAAGAAGAAGGGCGGTTCGCGGTCGGGGTTGGAGCCCATCTCGATGGCGTGGGCGCGGTAGTTGCGGCCGATGCAGTAGATGCGGCGCACCGGGAACATCAGCTCGCTGCCGACGATGGGCACATAGGTGGCCGGCACCGTGAAGGGCGTCTTCACGTCCTGCGCGGCGGTGCCGGGCAAGGCGCAGCCCGCGACGGCGCCTGCAGCCATGGTGGCCGATGTACTCAGCAGTGAACGGCGGTGCATGGTCAGTCTCCTTCTGGGGTTAGGTCGGCGCCTGGCTGAGGCGCAGTTCGATCTGCATCACCGGCACGTCGGCGTCAGGCAACGACGCGTAGCGCTGCACCAGTGCCGCGCGCACGCCGAACACGGCGTCGCTGTCCAGGTACGGATCATCGGCGTCGAAAAGCTCGGTGACCAGCGTGCGATACCCGGGGGCACTGACGATCAGGTGTACATGCGCCGGCCGCCATGCGCTGCGGCCGGCGGGCCCGACAAGGTCGAGCCAGACCGGGCCGTCAGTAGGAATCTGGTACGGCCGCGGCCGGATGGTGCGGATCGCGAAGCGGCCTGACCCGTCCACCTTCAGCTGGCAGCGCAGGTTGTGCTGCGGCTGCGTCGGGTCGAGTTGCCAGTACAGGCCGTTGTCGGCGTTCTGCCAGAAGTCGAGCGTGGCGTTCGGCAAGGGCTGGCCGGCGCTGTCCAGCACGCGGCCGCGCAACAGCACGACGCGGCCCACGTTGCCCGCCGTCAGGTCCGCCGGGTTGGCGCACCAGGGCGAGCCTGCGGTGTGAAAGGGGCCGAGCACGCTGCCCGGCGTGGCGCCGGGCGCTGACTGCGAACCCGCAATCAGATCCACCAGGCTCGACAAACCGAGCACGTCGGAGAGCAGCGAAAACTCGCTGCGGCTGGCGCTGCTGATGTCGCCGCTGCGGTGCAGGAAGGCGAGCGCAGCGCGCCACTCTTCGTGCGTCAGCCGCGTGTCTTTGGCATAGGCGTGCAGGTGCTGCACCAGCGCTTGCAGCAGTTCGCGCTGGCGGGCTTCGGGCACGCCGGCAAAGCTGCCGGCGGCCATCTGCGTGATGTTGTCGAGCTCGATATTTCTCATGCGGGCCTCCAGGCCGACGACGGTCCTCGGCTGCCCCCGGTGGAAGCCAAGGAACTCGGGTGACCCCCGTCTTGTTGCGACACCAGCGGACTGCTGAGAACGCCGATTCGGTCGATCCCGACCTGGAATCTCATCGCCGCTGCCGCTCCTGATCCACTTCATTCAACCTTGACGCCGATGTCCTTCACGAGCAGTCCCCACTTCGTCACTTCGCCTTCGACGTAGCGCCGCGTCGCAGCGCGGTCCAGGCGCTGCGCTTGCAGCGACAGCTGCTCGAACTTGTCCAGCACCGGCTTCGCGGCCAGCGCCTTGTTGATCTCGGCATTCAGCTGGTCCAGCACGGCGGACGGCGTCTTCGCGGGCGCGAAGATGGCGAACCAGGTGTTGGCCTCGAAACCGCCGTAGCCCAGCTCGGCCACGGTCAGCACATCGGGCAGCGTGGGGCTGCGCTTGCTGGACATCACCGCAATCGGCCGCACCTTGCCGCTCTTGACGAAAGGCACCGCCGGCGGCACCAACGTGCTGGCCACCGGCACCTGGCCGCTCACCACCGCGTTCGTGGCCGCTGCGGGCTGCAAGGGCACATGCGTGATGTCGGCCTTGGCCAGCGCACGGAACAGCCACTCGGCGCCCAGGTGCGTGGTGGTGCCGTTGCCCGACGAGGCATAGGACAGCTTGCCGTCGCGCGCCAGCGCCAGCAGCTCGGCCAGCGTGGTGGCTTTCACGTCGGGGTGGACGTAGATCAGGTTCGGCGTCACGGCGGCCATCGCCACCGCTTGCAGGTCGCGCATCAAGTCGTAGCCGGCGCTTGCAAAGAGGCTCGGGTTCACCGCCACCGCCACGCTGTGGATGAGCAAGGTGTAGCCGTCGGCCGGCGCATTCATGACCTGCTGCGTGGCGATGTTGCCGCCGGCGCCGGGCTTGTTTTCCACCACCACGGTCTGGTTCAGGCTGGCCGTCAGCTGCTCGGCAATCAGGCGCGCGACGATGTCGGTGGAACTGGCCGGCGCAAAGGCGACCACGAGCCTGATGGGCTTGTCGGGGAAGGCGGCCGACACGGGCAGCGCCAGGGTCCACAGCGCGGCCAGGCTGGTCAGCAATCGCTTCATGGCGGCTCCCGGGTAGGCAGTCGCCGGACTTTAGTAGGCCGGCGTTCGCGCAACGGCCCTCAGCTTCAGAGTTCGGTCGGGGATTTCCCTCGCTCCACGCGGTGGTGCTCGACGGCGGTGGGCGCAAAGGCCGCCTGCAGCGCCGACAGCAGCCTCTGCGCGCTTGCGCTGTGGTCGCCTTGCAGGTTGCACACATACACGTCCAGCGTCACGGCACCCAGCTCGGGCCAGGTATGCACCGCCAGGTGCGACTCGGCCAGCAACACCACGCCCGTCACGCCGCCAGGGGCCGGGAAGCGGTGGAACAGCTCGCCCACGGCCAGCAAGCCGGCAGCGGCCACGGACTCAAGGCACAGCGCGCGCAGCGCCTCCGGGTCGGCCATGGCAGCGGCGTCGGCGGGGCAGCCGCGCAAGTCGGCGGTGAGGTGCAATCCATGCATGGCGCGGATGATACGAAGCACGTTTTGCCCAAGCGGCCCGCCTCCTAGAATCGCCGACTCCGACTCGCCCCTTTCCGCAGCACACATGGCCATCACCGTACCCGACACCTCCCTGATGGCCAACGCCATCCGCGCCCTGGCGATGGACGCCGTGCAGCAGGCCAATTCCGGCCACCCCGGCGCGCCGATGGGCATGGCCGAGATGGCGGTGGCGCTGTGGGGCCGCCACCTGCGCCACAACCCGGCCGACCCAAGCTGGCCCGACCGCGACCGCTTCGTGCTGAGCAACGGCCACGCATCGATGCTGCTGTATGCGCTGCTGCACCTCACCGGCTACGACTTGGCCGTGAGCGAACTGCGGCGCTTCCGCCAACTGCACAGCAAGACCCCGGGCCACCCGGAAGTGGATGTGACACCGGGCATCGAAACCACCACCGGCCCGCTCGGCCAGGGCCTGGCGAATGCGGTCGGCATGGCGCTGGCCGAGAAGCTGCTGGCGGCGGAGTTCAACCGCCCCGGCCACGCTGTCGTTGACCACCACAGCTACGTCTTCATGGGCGACGGCTGCCTGATGGAAGGCATCAGTCACGAAGCCATCGCGCTTGCCGGGGTGTGGAAGCTGAACAAGCTGATCGCGCTCTACGACGACAACGGCATCAGCATCGACGGCCGTGTCGAGCCCTGGTACCTGGACAACGCGGGCTTGCGCTTTGCGTCGCAAGGCTGGCAGGTGATCGGCCCTGTCGATGGCCACGATGTGGACGCGGTGGACGCCGCACTGGTGCAGGCGCGCACGTCCGTCCACATGCCCACGCTCATCATCTGCAAGACCGTCATCGGCCACGGTTCAC
Organism: Rubrivivax sp.; assembly: GCA_031403895.1. Lineage (GTDB taxonomy): Bacteria > Pseudomonadota > Gammaproteobacteria > Burkholderiales > Burkholderiaceae_C > Rubrivivax. The sequence goes on from JANNGN010000131.1 coordinate 16,732, forward strand.
CCAACCGCGCCGGCACCGCCAAAGCACACGGCGAACCGCTGGGCGCGGAGGAGATCAAACTCACGCGCGCCGCGCTGGGTTGGACGGCAGAGCCCTTCGTCGTGCCCGAAGCCGCCTACGCGGGCTGGGACGCGCGCACCCAGGGTGCGGCCGCGCAGGCACGCTGGGGCGACGCCTTCGCCGACTATCAAAAGGCCCACCCGGCGCTGGCGGCCGAGTTTCTGCGCCGCATGCACGGCGACTTGCCGGCCGACTTTGCACAGACCGCCGTTGACGCCATCACCGCCGCCCACACCAAGGCCGAGGCAGTGGCGACGCGCAAGGCAAGCCAGATCGCGCTTGAGGTCTTCACGAAGGCGCTGCCCGAGATGCTGGGCGGCAGCGCTGACCTCACGGGCTCCAACCTCACCAACACCACGTCCACACCGCCGCTGCGTTTTGACGATGCGGGCACGCCGAACGGCGGCCGCCACATCAACTACGGCGTGCGCGAATTCGGCATGGCCGCGGTGATGAACGGCATCACGCTGCACGGCGGATTCATCCCCTACGGCGGCACCTTCCTGACCTTCAGCGACTACAGCCGCAACGCCATCCGCATGGCCGCGCTGATGAAAAAGCGCGTCATCCACGTCTTCACGCACGACAGCATCGGCCTCGGCGAGGATGGGCCTACCCACCAAAGTGTGGAGCATGCAGCGAGCCTGCGGCTGATCCCGAACCTGGACGTCTGGCGCCCGGCCGACACGGCAGAAACCGCTGTCGCCTGGACGATGGCGATTGGCAACCGCACACGCCCGAGCGCGATTCTGCTGACGCGCCAGACCCAGCCCTACCTGCCCAAGGCGTCGTCATACGCCGCTCCCAATGCATCGGGGCTGGACCAGATCAGCAAGGGCGCCTACGTGCTGGCCGAGCC
>JANNGN010000132.1:0-8132 GCA_031403895.1 Rubrivivax sp.
ATCGAAGACCACTACAAGCCGCGCTTTGCCGGCGACCTGCTGCCGCGTGGCCCGACTGGCGTGGTGGTGGCACTGGCCGACAAGCTGGAAACGCTGGCGGGCCTGTTCGGCATCGGCCAGGTGCCCACTGGCGACAAGGACCCGTTTGCGCTGCGCAGGCATGCGCTGGGCGTGATCCGCATGCTGATCGAACGCGACCTGCCTCTGGCGGTGCCCGGCCTCGTGTCGGCCGCGCTGTCGGCCTTCCCCGCTGGCTATGGCGTTGCGCACGGCGAACTGTCGAGCTTTCTCTGCGACCGGCTGGTCGGCCTGCTGCGCGAACAGGGCAGCAGCGCACAGGAAGTGGATGCCGTGATGGCGTTGCGCCCCGACCTCTGGGGCGATATTCCGCGCCGCCTGGCGGCCGTGCGCGAGTTCGCTGCGTTGGCGGAATCGGCCGCGCTCGCCGCCGCCAACAAGCGCGTCGGCAACATCCTGAAGAAGGCCGCAGGCGAGGTGCCGGCTGCGCTGGATGCAGCGTGGCTGAAAGAACCCGCAGAACAGGCGCTGGCCGCTGCGCTGGCCGATGTCGCGCCGGCTGCCGATGCCGCATTCGAAGCCGGCGACTACACCGCGTCGTTGCGCGCACTGGCCGCACTCAAGGCGCCGGTGGACGCCTTTTTCGACAGCGTGATGGTCAACGCCGAAGAGCCCGCGCTGCGACGCAACCGGCTGGCGCTGCTGACCGCCTTGCAGCGCGCCATGAACCGCGTCGCCGACCTGTCGCGCCTGGCCGCCTGAAACATCCCACCCGAGGCCCACGATGCACAACACCAAACTCGTCATCCTGGGCCGCGACGGCATCCTCAACGAATACCGCGAAGGCCACGTCACCGCGCCCGAAGAGTGGCACCCGGTGCCCGGTGCATTGGACGCGGTGGCGCGCATCAACCACGCCGGCTGGCACACCGTGGTGGCCACCAATCAAAGCGGCATCGGCCGCGGCATGATCGACATGAGCAGCATCAACGCCGTGCATGCGCACATGCACCAGATGCTGCAGGCGCAGGGCGGCCGCATCGACGCTGTCTTCTTCTGCCCGCACACGCCCGAGGCGGATTGCGACTGCCGCAAGCCCAAGCCCGGGTTGATGCACGACATCGGCCGCCGCTACGGCATCGACCTGCGCCATGTGCCGATGGTGGGCGACACCGCGCGCGACCTCGTCGCTGCGCAGGCCGCAGGCTGCGAGCCGCACCTGGTGCTGAGCGGCCGCGCCGCCAAGCTCGACGCGGCACAGGTGCAGGCGCTGCTGGCGCAAGTGCCGTCAGCGCACGCGCATGCGAGCCTGGACGCCTTTGCAGACTTCCTTCTGAAGCGCGACAACCATGCCGACTCGGCAGTGGGGGGCCTGTCTTGATCAAGTTGTGGTGGGGCCTGCGCTCTTTCCTTTTCGTGCTCTGGCTGGCCGCCACCGTGGTGCCCTGGGCGCTGGTGGCGCTGCTGCTGTCGATCTTCATCCGCGGCAAGCCGCTGTACTGGCCGACGATGTTCTGGCTGCGCATTGCCGTCTGGGGCGCCAAGGTGATCTGCGGTGTGCGCTACCGCGTGCATGGCCTGCAGCACCTGCCGACGGCGCATGACGAAAACGCTGCGGTGGTGCTGGCCGCCAAACACCAGAGCACCTGGGAGACCTTTGCCTTCCCCACCTTCATGCCGCACCCGCTGGCTTACGTCTTCAAGCGCGAGCTGCTCTACGTGCCGTTTTTCGGCTGGGCGATGGGCCGGCTGGACATGATCCACATCGACCGCAGCAGACGCGCCGAGGCCTGGAACAAGGTCGCGGCGCAGGGCAAGCGGCTGGCGGCAGAAGGTATCTGGGTCATCATGTTTCCCGAGGGCACGCGCATCCCGCGCGGCCAGCAGGGGGTGTACAAAAGCGGCGCCTCGCGCCTGGCCATTGACAGCGCTGTGCCCATCGTGCCCATCGCCGCCAGCAGCGCCAAGTGCTGGCCGCGCAAGAGCTTCCTGCTGCGGCCCGGCGTGGTGGACGTGTCGATCGGCAAGCCCATCAGCAGCACCGGGCGTCAGCCCGACGAGCTGATGCGCGAGGTGGAAGCGTGGATCGAAGCCGAGATGCGGCGGCTGGACCCCGAGGCCTACGCCGATGCAGCAGCTTCGGTTGACGAAGCACGCAAGCGCGCGCGCCGCACGGCTCAGCGCATGGGCAGCGGCGGCGCGTAGTCGCCCCGCCATTCGGTCTTGAGATTGGGCGCCGTCAGCGCTTTGGCCAGCGCTCTGTCCAGCGCTTTGTGCAGCGTCACCACTGCGCACGGATACTGGGCCACTCCGGCGCCCAGCTTCAAGCCCTCATGCAAGCACCGATCGACCTCCGCTCCGACACCGTGACCCGGCCCACCGACGCCATGCGCGCCGCCATGGCGGCGGCGCCGGTGGGTGACGACCAGTACGGCGAAGACCCCAGCACCAATCGCCTGCAGGCCCGCATGGCCGAGTTGCTGGGCAAGGAAGCGGCGCTCTGGCTGCCCACCGGCACGATGGCCAACCAGGTGGCCTTGCGCACGTTGACGCGCCCGGGTGACGAGGTGGTGGCGTGCCGCGAGTCGCATGCCGCCTGGCATGAACTGGGCGGCGCGGCGGCCAACGCTGGCGTGCAGATCCATGAAATCGGCCAAGGCGGCGTGTTCAATGCCGACGAACTGCGCGCTGCCACCAAGCCGCGAAACTTTGCGATCTTTCCGAGCACGACGCTGGTGGAGGTGGAGAACACGCACAACCGCGCCGGTGGTGTGGTGGTGCCGCAAGACGTTGTGCTGGGCATCTGCGCCGTGGCGCGCGAACTGGGGCTGGCGAGCTTCCTCGACGGCGCCAGGCTGTGGAACGCCAGCGCTGCCAGCGGCCTTGCGCTGGACACGCTGGCGGCTCCGTTTGACCTGGTGGCGGTGGCCTTCAGCAAGGGCCTGGGCGCGCCCGGTGGTTCACTGCTGGCGGGGTCGAAGGCGCTGATTGCGGCGGCCGACCGGCACCGCCGCCGCATGGGTGGTGCGATGCGCCAGAACGGCATCTTCAGTGCCGCCGCGCTGCACGCCATCGACCATCACCTGGGCCGCCTGCCCGAAGACCACGCCAACGCTCGCGAGCTGGCCGAACGGTTGCTGGCCGGCGCGCCGGTGCAACTGGAACTGCACACGGTGCAGACCAACATCGTCGTCTTCCACCTGCCGGTGTCGCTGCCGCTGGACGCGCAGACGCTGTGCGCGCAAGCGCGCGAGCGCGGCGTGCTCGTCAACGCCTTCGGCCCGCGCACCGTCAGGGCGGTGACGCACCTGGACGTGGACCGCGCGCAGTGCGTACACGCGGCGGGCGTGTTGGTGGCGCTGCTGTCAGTCTGAGGGCGTTTGCGCGATCGGCACTTTGAGTGCCGAAAGACCGGGCCTGGGCACACGCTGAAGGAGCGCGGTCGCTGTTCTGGGCTGCGCCGGCGCCTGTCGGCGCCTGTGTGCGAGGCCGCACAGACGCGTGCTGTTCAAGGCCCTATAAAGGCGCCTCAGAGGCACCACGCTCGCCACGGCCAGTCCGCAAGAAAGCAGACATGAACCTGTTCTCAACATCATTTGCATCCCGCGTCGGATTGACCCCGGCGATTCTGCTGGTCGCGGGCTTCATCGCTGGCTGCGGCGGCGGTCTCGATCCGATCCTGGGCACGCCGGCTTTCGGCGCCGCGCCCACCGTCACCGCGACATCGCCGGTGGCGGCCACACCCGTCGTCACTGGCGTGGCGGTCAACGCCCGCGTGACCGCGACATTCAGCAAGCCGATGTCGGCCGCGACCCTCACGCCGACGAGTTTCACCCTCGCCTGCCCCGCCGGCACGCCGGTTGCTGCGGCCGTGAGTTACGACGCGGCAACCCGGGTCGCCACGCTGACGCCGAGCGTGGCCTTGCCGCCGAGCACGCTGTGCGTGGCCACCGTGACGACTGCGGCGCAAGACACCACCGGCATCGCGCTGACCAGCAACTTCGTCTGGAGCTTCATGACCGCAGCGCTGGCTGACACGTCGCGCCCCACGGTCATCCTGACGGTGCCTGCCGCCGGCGCCGTGAACGTGCCGATCAACACGACCATCAATGCCACCTTCAGTGAAGCGATGGCTCCGGCCACGATCAGCGGCACCAGCTTCACCGTCACCAACACGACGCTCGGCACGCCGGTGGCGGGCACCGTGAGTTACTCAGCCAGTGCCCGCACCGCCACCTTCACGCCCACGGCCCCGGCCACGCTGGCGCTCAACAGTGCGTTCACCGCCACCATCACCACGGCGGCGACCGACCTCGCCGGCAATGCGCTGGCCGGCAACAGCGCCGTGCTGCCGAATGCCGGCAACCACGTCTGGAGCTTCACCACCGGCGCCACCGGCGACGCCATCGCGCCCACCATCACCGCCATCAGCCCGGCCGACGGCAGTGTGGGCGTGTGCCTGACGCGCGCGGTCAGCGCCACCTTCAGCGAGCCGATGGATGCCGGCACGATCAGCACCGCAACCTTCCGCGTCACCGACAACGGCGTCGCCGTGGCAGGCACCGTGAGCTACGACGCGCCGAGCCGGGTGGCGAGCTTCGTCACCACCAGCGCGACGGGCTTTGCGGCCAGCCGGCCCTTCGTGGTCACCATCGTGTCGGGCACTGCGGGCGTGAGAGACCTGGCCGGCAATCCGCTGGCAGTTGACCGGGTCTTTGGCTTCACCACCGGAACCCAGCCCTGCGCAAGTGCCGTCAACCTGCGATCGGCCGCGTCCTTCGGTGCCTTCGGCGGCGGCGCTGGCGTCACCAACCAGGGCATCAACACGGTGATCAACGGCAACCTCGGCACCACTGCGGCGTGTACCCTGATCACGGGTCTGCATGACCCCGCCAATGTCTATACCGAGACGCCGCTGAACATTGGCGTCGTCAACGGCAGCATCTACTGCGCGCCGCCGGCACCGGGCACGACCACGACGATGGCCATCGCCACCCAGGCGCGTGCCGATGCGCAGACGGCCTACAACGCGCTGGCCGCGTTGCCGCCCGGCAGCGACCCCGGCGCCGGCCAGCTGGGCGGGCTGGTGCTGCCAGCAGCCACCTACACCGCAGCCGGCGGCACCTTCGCCATCACCACTGGCGACCTGACGCTTGACGCGCAGGGCGACCCCAACGCGGTGTGGGTGTTCCAGAGCGCTGCGGCGCTGACCGTCGGCCTCAGCGCCACGCCGCGCCGCGTGCTTTTGATCAACGGCGCGCAGGCCCGCAACGTCTTCTGGCAGGTTGGCAGCGCCGCCCGCATCGAGGACGCCAGCACGATGGTCGGCACCCTCATCGCGCCGGCCGGGGTCACGATTTCGACCGCTGGGCAGACCGCGCAGACCACGCTCGTCGGGCGTGCCATTGGCCTCACGGCATCCGTGACGCTGGTCAACACCACCATCGTCGCGCCGTGACCGTGGCCGAGACCAACCACCGCCACTGCCGACGCCCCGAGACGACCCGAAAGAAGCCGATGACATCCCTTCGCACCCTGCACACCCTGTCTGTCTTGAGCATTGCCAGCCTCGGCTCGCTGCTCGCCACGCCCACCTTGGCGCAGGAGGGTGGCTACAGCTACGGCGGCCTGTCGATCGGCCAGTCGCGCGCCAAGATCGACCAGGCGCGCATCAGCGCCGGCCTGTTGGGCTCTGGCCTGAGCACCAGCGCTTTCTCGCGCGACGAAAGCGGGCAGGGCTTCAAGGTTTTTGGCGGCTACCAGATCAACCGCAACTTCGCGGTCGAGGCGGGTTACTTCAACCTCGGAAAGTTCGGTTTCACAGCGACCACGGCGCCGGCCGGGACGCTGAGCGGCAGCATCAAGTTGCAAGGCGTGAACCTCGACCTCGTCGGCACGCTGCCACTGACAGAGCGGCTGTCGGCCATCGCCCGCGTCGGCGGCCAGTACGCCCAGGCGCGCGATACCTTCGCGGGCGGTGGTGCCGTCACGGTGCTGAACCCGAACCCGAGCGAACGAGGCTTCAACGCCAAGCTCGGTGCCGGCCTGCAATACGAATTCAGCCGCTCGTTCCTGATGCGCGTTGAAGCCGAGCGCTACCGCATCAACGACGCCGTCGGCAACCGGGGCGATGTCAATATGTACTCGCTGAGCCTGGTGTTTCCGTTCGGCCGCGCCCCGGCACCGGCACCGCGTGTGGCGGCCGCGCCGGTGAACGTGACACCGGCGCCGGTCTATGTGGCCCCCGCCCCTGCACCCCCACCCATCGCGCGGCCGCCGCCACCGCCCCCGGTGGTGGCCGTCGCCCCGGTCGCCCCGGTCGTGCTGCCTCCCGTGCGCCGGCGCGTGAGCTTCGAGGCCGATTCGCTGTTCACCTTCGACAAGGCAGTCGTCAGGCCCGACGGCAAGGTCGCACTCGACAAGTTCTCGCAGGAACTCAAAGACACCCAGTTCGACGTGATCACGGTCGAAGGCCATACCGACCGGCTGGGGTCCACCGCCTACAACCAGCGCCTGTCAACCCAGCGCGCCGAGGCGGTGAAGGCCTACCTGGTGAGCACGGGCGGCGTGCCGGGCCCGAAGATCACCGCCGTCGGCAAGGGCGAAACCACGCCGGTGACCAAAGCCACGGACTGCGTGGGCAGCAAGCCGACGCCGAAGCTGATCGCCTGCCTGCAACCCGACCGCCGGGTCGAAGTCGAAGTCACCGGCACGCGCTGATTTCGGCCTTCACGGGCCGGGCCTGCACGGCCGCCATCAGGCAGCCGCCCGCCAGCACCGCGTGCTGCAAGCACGTTGGCGCCAGCGGCTCAGGCGCTCGGGCTTGGCGCCTTCGCTCAGGTTGTGCGGGGTGCCGTCGTTGCGCAGCGCGAGCCTGAGTGGACCATCGGGCTGCCCACACTGCTGCGGCCGTGCGGCCGTGCGGCACACCGGCCATCGCGAGGCGCTTGCCAGCGCAGGCCGGCGCCGTCAGGGCGCGGCGGGCCCATCGGCAGCGTCCAGCAACGCCAGTGCCGCGCCGCCTAGAATCGCGCCCCATGCCGCACCGGCCCATTGCATCGCAGCCAGAGCAGCTTTCGCTGTTTGATGAGCCGCCGTCGGCGACTTTGCCGCAGGCCGCAGCGCCAGTCGCCCCGGTGGCGCCGGTTGTGGCACCTGCTGTGGCAGCCGTTGCCCCCGCTGCCCCCAGCTTCGAGCGCGTCGAATTCCGTCACCCGCGCTCGCAGCGCGACGTGTTGCTCAGCGGCCACCGCGTGGGCTTCGAGCTGCGCCGTTCACGCCGCCGCAGCATCGGCTTTGTCGTCGCCGCTGAAGGCCTGAGCGTGAGCGCACCGCGCTGGGTGGGTGTGGCCGAGATCGAAGCTGCGCTGCGCGAGAAGGCGACGTGGATCCTGCGCAAGCTGCAAGAGCAGCGCGAACGTTCAGCCCGGCTGCACGCGGCGCGGGTGGACTGGCGCGAAGGCGGCACCGTGCCCTTTCTGGGCGAGACCGTGATCCTGGTGCTGGACGCGCGCACCACCGGTGCCGTGCTGCACACCGCCGCCGACGCGCTGCCCGGCGTGCCGCACCTCACGCTGCACCTGGGCCTGCCGCAAACGGCCGCGCCCGAGCAGATTCGCGACGCCGTGCAAAGCTGGCTGCAACGCCAGGCGCGGCGCATTTTCGAAGAACGCTGCGCACACTTTGCGCAAGCGCTGGCGGTGCGCATGACACGGTTGTCGCTCAGCTCGGCCGCCACGCGTTGGGGCAGCGCCAGCACGGACGGCTCGATCCGCCTGAACTGGCGCCTGGTGCACTTCGGCCTGCCAGTCATCGACTACGTGGTGACGCATGAGCTGGCGCACCTGCGCGAGATGAACCACGGCCCCGCCTTCTGGGACGTGGTGCGCTCGGCGCTGCCCGACTACGAGCAGGCGCGCGGCGTGCTGCGGCATGATGTGCTGCCGGTGCTGGATTTGCCCTGCAGCAGAAGCCGCCGCTTCAGGCCACGGTCTGGAAGCGCAGCACGCCGTCACTGCCCGCCACTTGCCGCAGCTTGCCCATGCCCGCCAGCGCGTGCAGGTGCGCCACGGCTTCGCCCATCGCAAAGGTCGTCTGGTGCAGGTCGAGCGTGC
>JANNGN010000133.1:0-6259 GCA_031403895.1 Rubrivivax sp.
GAAGCCGAAAAGCAGTCGCAATTGCAGCGCCTGACTGACTTTCAAACGCGCCACAAAGCCGAGGCGCCGGCACAACTGCAGCGCCTGCAGCAGACCGTCATCGACAACGGCAACGTGTTTGAGGTGCTGATGGACGCCGTGGGCTGCTGCAGCCTGGGCCAGATCACGAATGCGCTGTTCGAGGTGGGCGGGCAGTATCGGCGCAGCATGTAGGCTTGCCTGCGGGGCATGCGCCCTGCCACGGGCCGCCCCGCACCCCTGCTGCCGCAGGCGCCGGCCTCCGGGCCTGGCGCCTTCATGCAAAATCCCGCTGGCTTGATGGCAAGCAGGACGCGGAGCGTGCATGGTTCACCGGTGGAATGTGGATGGAACGTCGCTCGAGTTCCCGACGCCCTACGCCGTTGAAAACCGCTTCCTGTCGCTGCGCGGTTATGCGCTGATTGCGCTGGCGCTGGGGGTGTCGCTGATGCTGGCATTTGCCGGTGACGGCAGCGCCAACCGCCCGCTGGTGGCGCTGCAAGACCTGCCCGAACCCGCCAGTGCCGTGCCGTACGTGCTGGCCGCGATGCTGATGGCGATTGCCGGCTCGCTCAACCTCTGGCAAGCCTCGCGCCAGCGCACGCTGCAGATGGTGCCGGGGCAGCCGGCTTCGCTGATGTCCGAGGTGCCGCACGAGGCCACTGGCGCCAGCCCTGGCGCGCCCTGGCTGATGCAGGCGCTGGCGCGCGGCGTCGCCACGGCGGCGGTGCCGGGCTCGCCCTATGCGCGCCTGCTGCGCCGCCTGGGCAATGACCTGGCCACCGCGCCCAGCACGCTGCATGCGTTCATGCGTGTGCGCCTGTCGCACCTGCTGCTGCTGGTCGCGCTGGCGCTGTTGCTGACGGCGGCGGCGGGCCTGTTGACGGTGCTGGCCAAGCCGGTGGCGCTGGCCCTGGTGTCCGGCGTCGTGCTGCTGCTGGGGGCCACGGTGCTGGCGCGCCACTGGCTGCAACCGCTGCAGCCGGCAATCGCGCCTTGGGTCGTCGGCGTGGCGCTGCTGCTGGGCTGTGCGGTGGCTGCGCCGCTGGCCTGGTTTGCCACCGAGCTGCCGGGTGCAGGCACCTGGCCCACCCTGGCGCTGCCCGCCGGCGCGGTGGCGCTGCTGGCCCTGGGCATGATGTTCGAAGGCATGGCGCTGCTGGCTGCCCGCCGTCACATCATCGCGCCGCGGCCGGCGCGCTTGACGCCGGAGGAATTCACGGTCAGTTTCGATGCCGACCTGGGCGCGCTGTTCGGCGAGATCGACCGTGAACTGCACCGCCGCTGGTCCGAGGGCATTCCCAGCCGCCGCTACAGCCGCCAGCCCCCGCTGCCGGACGCCGCAGCCGACGAGGGCAGTTTCAGCGCCAGCGTGCTTGAAGAATCGCAACCGCTGACGGCGGCCGAACCCGGCCCGGGCCGCGCCCTGGTGGCGCCTTCGGTGCAGACGCGCTGGGTCTGGTTGCTGGATGCGTTCGCGCTGCTGGTCAGCGTCATCGGCGGCCTGCTCTGGGTCTGGGCAACCCGTGCCCACATGCAGGACTCGGGTGCGCCTTGGTGGCCGGCCACCGTGGGCCTGGTGGGCATCCTGGCCGGTGGCTACGGGCTGCGCATCGGCCACTTGCTGTCGAGCCGCATGGAGGTGGATTCTTCGATCACCTGGCTTGACCTCAAAGGCACCTTTGTGCGTGCGCCGCGCACCGCGCCAGAGGCAGCCCAGCGCGTGCCGGGCGGCGTGGCGCTGGGCATCGAGGGGCTGGTGGTCAGGGCCTGGGTGGTGCAGGCGCGTTCGGTCTTCTACGCGGCCGGCGCGCACGGCATCGGCAGCCGCACGCTGGTGGCGCTGGTGCAGGACGGCAAGGCGGCGGCCGCCTGGACGGCCCTGGTGCAGGGCTTCGTGCGCAACGCCGCACTCAGCTCGGCCGACGCCTCACAGGCGCTGCAGGAAGCCCGCGCCCGGGTGCGCGAGCGCCGCGTCGTGGTGCCCGTCACCACGGTGGCGCCGATCCGCCCCGCGCGTTTCTGCGCCGGCTGCGGCACACCCTTGCTGGTGGGCGCGCACTTTTGCCAGCACTGTGGGGGCTCGGTTGCCAACGGCTGATCGGCAGATCGGCAGATCGGCGATCGGCGATCGGCTGATTGACTGATCACGCGCCGGTCCTTGCAACGCCGCATCCAGCGGCTGCCGTGCGCCGGGTGGCGCCCTGCTTGAATCAGCCACCGGCCGCCGATAATCGCGCCATGCCCAGCGTGCGAGTGACCACCAGCGACAGTGCGGCGCTGCGCATGGCGCGCCGCGCCTGGCGGCTGCTGCACCTGGATGCGGCCGAGTCCATCGCCCTGGCGGACCGAGCACTGCCACGCGCAGTCGCCGCAGGCAGCCCGCAGGCCGAAGCCTGGGCACGCCTGGTGCGCGGATTTCACCAGCTCTACTTTTCTGCACCCACCGAGGCCGGCGCCGAGCTGGCGCTGGCGCAGCGCTGTTTTGAAGCCAGCGGCGACCGCGCGGGCCAGATCCTGGCCGCCGCCGGCCAGGGCCGCGCGCTGTGGCGCAGCGGGCACGCCGTGCAGGCGCTGGACCTGCTGCTGACGCTGCGCGACGAAGGCCTGCAATTGCTGCGGCACGATCAGCGCGGCGTGCTGCTCAACGCCATCGCCGGCTGCTACTCCAGCCAGGGCCACAGCGAAGAGGCTTTTGCCTACATGTTCGAAGCGCTGCGCGGCGCCGGCCCGGCCCGCGGCCATGGCTTCGACGCCGCGCTGCACTGCAACCTGTCGCATGAACTGCTGCAACTGGGCGACTGCGACGAAGCGCTGGAGCAGGTGGCGCGTGGCCTGGCGCGCTGCGAAGGCATGCGCAATGTGCGCCTGGAAAGTGTGCTGCGCATCAACCGCGTTGTTGCGCTGACGGCGCTGGGCCGCGCTGCCGAAGCGCTGCCCGATGTGCAGCGCGTGCGTGAAATGCCGACCGGCGCCAACGCCGTGCAGGGCCGCGGCGTCACCGCGCTGCACTTCGAAACGCTGGCCATCGCGGCCTTGCGTGCGGGGCAGGCCGGGCTGGGCATCGACCTGCTGCAGCGCGCCCGTGGCTGCGTCGGCCTGATGCTGCCCGATGAAAAGGTCGAACTGGCGGTTGCAGCCGCCCTGCTGGCGCAACTGCAGGGCGACGCGCGCGCCGCGCTGCATGCGTTGTCCCACGCTGCGGCCTGGGTCGCCAAGCCCGGCAGTGCGCACTGCGCGGGACCGCGCGCGGCAGCGATGCTGGAGCAACTGGCTTCCGAACTGCACGAATCGCTGGGCGACAGCGCGGCCGCGCTGGCCGCAGTGCGGCGCTGGCAGGCCATCAACGTGCAGCGGGCCCGCCTGGCGTCCCGCGCGCGCTACCAGGCGGCGGTGCTGCAGACCGAGCTGCTGAACCTGCAGCACAAGCTCGAAGAAACCAACGTCAAGCGCCGCGCCACCGAGCGTGCGCGCGCCGAGATGGTGCTGGCCAACCGTGCGCTGTCGCGCAAGATCGAAGAGGTGCAGGCGCTGCAGGCGGCGCTGCGCGAGCAGGCCACGCACGACGCGCTGACGGGCCTGTTCAACCGCCGCCACCTGAACGACACGCTGCCGTCGATGTTGGCGCTGGCGCTGCGTGAACAGCAGCCGCTGGCTGCGGTGGTGATCGACCTCGACCACTTCAAGCGCACCAACGACAGCCACGGCCACCCGGCCGGTGACCTGCTGCTGGCCGCCTTTGGCCGCCTGCTGCGCGAGCACTTGCGCGGCAGCGATCTGGCCTTTCGCTACGGTGGTGAAGAGTTCTGTCTGCTGATGCCGCACACGGCTGCGCCTGCCGCGCAGCTGAAGGTCGAACAGATGCTGGCGTTGTGGCGGCTGCAGCTGTTCGAACTCGACACCGGGCGCTTGCAGGGCCTGAGCTTTTCAGCCGGAGTTGCCGATACGCTGGCGACCGCGCCCACACCCGTGCAACTGTTGCGCGCCGCCGATGACTGCTTGCTGGCCGCCAAGCGTGCCGGGCGCAACCGGGTGCTGGCTGCGGTGGTGGCCGCGTTACCCTAGCCCGAATCTGTTGGCGTCTGCGCCCGCGTCCACACACCCCGAAGGAGCAAGCGATGCAAGACCTCTTCTCACTCGCCGGCCGCACGGCGCTCATCACCGGCGGTTCACGTGGCATTGGCCGCATGATCGCCGCCGGCTTCCTGCAGGCCGGGGCCCGGGTTTACATCTCGGCGCGCAAGGCGGCGGCGTGTGACGCCACGGCGGCCGAGTTGTCAGCGCTGGGGCGGTGTGACTCACTGCCGGCCGACGTGTCCACCGAAGCCGGCATGCACGCGCTGGTGGCGGCCTACAGCGCGCGCGAATCGCACCTCGACATCCTGGTCAACAACGCCGGTGCCGCCTGGGCCGCGCCGTTTGACGAATTCCCCGAAGCCGGCTGGGACAAGGTGGTGGACTTGAACCTGAAGAGCCCCTTCTTCCTGACCCGGGCGCTGCACGGGCTGCTGTTGGCGGGCGCGGCGCGTGGCCACTGTGCCAAGGTGATCCACATCGCATCGATCGACGGTGTCTCGGTGAATCCGCAGGAAACCTATTCCTACGCCGCCAGCAAGGCCGGCCTGATCCACCTCACGCGGCGCATGGCGCTGCGGCTGGCGCCCGAAGGCATCGTGGTCAGCGCCATCGCGCCCGGGGCGTTTGCCAGCGACATGAACCGCATTGCGCGCGACCACGGCGACGAAATCGCCCTGCAAATTCCCGCCCGCCGCATCGGCACCGCCGACGACATGGCCGGTGCCGCCATCTACCTGGCGTCGCGTGCTGGCGATTACGTTGTAGGCTCCACGCTGGTGGTGGACGGTGGCGTCACCCACGCACGCGGTTGAACGGGACTCAGCATGGCAACCATCGACACCATCAAGACCTGGCACGCCATCGTGCATAGCCGCGACATGCAGCGCCTGCAAGACCTGCTGGCCGACGACGTGGTGTTCCACTCGCCGGTGGTACACACGCCACAAAAGGGCAAGGCAATCACCGCGCTGTACCTGCGGGGTGCGATGCACACGCTCAACAACAAACACTTCCGCTACGAACGCGAGATCATTGGCGCGCGCGACGCGGCGCTGGAATTCGTGTCCGAGATCGACGGCATCCACATCAACGGCGTTGACCTGATGCGCTGGCGCGAAGACGGCCGCATCATCGATTTCAAGGTCATGGTGCGGCCGCTGAAGGCCGTCAACGCGCTGCACCAGGCGATGGGCCTGATGCTGCAGCAACTCAATTCTGGTTCTACCCAAGGAGACACCGCATGACACTGCCCACCTACACCGAATTCGAAGCCACGGCACGCGCACAAGGCGCTGATGAAGTGCTTGAACGCGTCTGGGGCCCAGGCATCGAACTGGCCACCCACAGCCACGCCTTTGCCGTCAACGCGCTGGTGACGCAAGGCGACTTGTGGCTGAGCTGCGGTGAGCAGACGCGGCACCTGCAGGCCGGCGACCGCTTCGAGCTGCAACCCAACGAACCACACGCCGAACGCTACGGCCCGCAAGGCGCGGTGTTCTGGGTCGCGCGGCGCCACGCTGCGGCGTAGCACTGCAGCTTTCAGTCGGCCCCGGTGGCTGCCATGGCGACCACGCCGGGCGGGCTGCAAGGTGCCGAGCTGACTGACGCGCAACCCGCCCGGCGGCAGCCGGGGTCTCAGGCCAGCCTGCGCGTCAATTGCGCCGCCAGTCGCGCGGCGGCGTCGTCCCAGCTGGCCGTCACACCCAGCGCGCGCAGGTCCACGGTTTGCAGCCCCGCGTAGCCGCAGGGGTTGATGCGCGAAAAGGGCTCCAGGTCCATCGCCACGTTCAGCGCCAGGCCGTGGTAACTGCGGTGTTGGCTGACCTTGATGCCCAGCGCCGCGACCTTGCCCAGGCCTTTGAAGGGGTCGGTGGCGGCCGCTGCCAACACCGCGTGGCCAAAGGGATCATCCAGCCGCACATAGATGCCTGGCGCACCCGCCACGCGGTGGCCCGTGACGCCGTATTCGCGCAGCGTGTCGATCAGCGCCGCTTCGATCCGGAAGACGTATTCCTTGACGTAAATGGACAGCCGCCGCAGGTCCACCAGCGCATAGGCCACCACCTGGCCCGGGCCGTGGTACGTGACCTGGCCGCCGCGGTCGGTGCGCACGACGGGGATGCCGTTGGCGGCCAGCACATGCGCGTCCCGGCCGGCGACGCCT
>JANNGN010000134.1:0-13773 GCA_031403895.1 Rubrivivax sp.
TCGCAACGCTGGACGAGTTCACGCGCAAAGCGATTCGCGTCGCCCGATTCGTCTTCGGCGGTGTAGGTGGCGCCGGCCAGTTGCGCTCGGATGTGGCGCAGCGCGGGCTCAATGCGCACCGCTTCGTCGGCCGAAATCACGCGCCGGTCGCAGCCCAGCGCGCGCATCTGCGCAGCCGGGGCTTCGGCGCCGTCGAACTCCTTCTGGCTGGTGTAGAAATGCAGGATGCCCTGCGTGCGCTCGTCGTAGGCGATGTGGATGTCGCGCCGCAGTTGCTGCAGCACGTCGCGGCTGTAAGTGCCCAGCCGCACGATCTGTTCGATGTTGTGGCGCGTGCGCGCGGGCGTGCATTCGCGCAGGAACTGCAGGCCCCAAAGCCACTGCCGCATATCGGCACGGATGCGAAACAGCAAGGGCGCGTCTTCCTTGCCGAGCCATTTCAGCACCTTCAGCGGCGCGCCGGGGTTGGCCCAGGGCTCGGCGTGGCTGACCGATATCTGGCCGCCGTTGGCGAAGCTGGTTTCCGCCGCTGGCGAGGCCTGGCGGTCGATGACGGTCACGTCGTGACCTTGCTGGCGCAGGAAGTAGGCCGACGTGACGCCAAGCAGGCCGGCGCCGAGAACGATGACTTTCATGAGAGAAATCTCCAAAGACAGGTGGCGCGAACGACGAGAAGAAAACGTCGTTCGCTGGCCGCTCCCCCTGTCCTTGTTACCTGAGAGATTCAGCCCGGAGTTGCGCTGCGGGCCTTGCTCCTTCGGTGCGTCACGACAAATGTGACGACTCTCCAGACGGCGAAAAGTGATGTGCAGTGCTGAACCTGAGCGTGCATGGGTGTTTGCGCCTTCGGTGGCCCCGGCTTGTGGCCGGGGCACTCTCCTGCTGGGTCGGAAATCTATCGAATCGCAGCTGGCTCCTTCGCGGCGAGAAAACGCTCAGTCAGCAGCACCCAATACGCGCTGCCGACGCCGACGTTGTGGTCGTTGAAGTCGTAGCCCGGGTTGTGCACCATGCAGCCGCCTTCGCCCGCGCCATCAGCGGTGCCGTTGCCGATGAGCAGGTAGCTGCCGGGTACGCGTTCCAGCATGAAGGCGAAGTCTTCGCTGGCGGTCAGTGGCGGGCCCTGCAGCGTCACCCGCTCGGCGCCGACGAGTTCGACCGCCACTTCGCGCGCGAACGCGGTCTCAGTCGGCGTATTGACCAGCACCGCATAACCCGGCTTCCAGTCAATCCGCGCCGTGACACCGAAGCTTGTCGCCTGCGCCGCCACCAGGGACTTGATGCGGCGCTCCAGCGTGGCGCGCACCGTGTGGTCGAGCGCACGCACGCTCAACTCCAGCGTCGCCGACGCCGGGATCACGTTGTTGGCCCTGCCCGATTGCAGCGCGCCGACGGTGAGCACCGCAGCGTGCAGCGGATCAACGTTGCGCGAGACGATGGTCTGCAGCGCCATCACGATGCTGGCTGCGGCGACGATCGGGTCGGCCGCGCGGTGCGGCATCGCGCCGTGGCCGCCGATGCCCGTGAGCGTGATGGTGGCGTAGTCCGACGAAGCCATCGCTGCGCCGTCGCGCAGCACGAAGCGGCCCTGCTCGATGCCGGGCATGTTGTGCATGGCGAAGATGGCGTCGCAGGGACAACGTTCGAAAAGACCGTCGGCCATCATGCGCAGCGCGCCGCCGCCGCCTTCTTCGGCCGGCTGGAAGATCAGGTGCAGCGTGCCGTCGAAGCGGCCTTCTTCGGCCAGATGCCGCGCCGCAGCCAGCAGCATCGCGGTGTGGCCGTCGTGGCCGCAGGCGTGCATCACGCCGCGATGCGTGCTGGACCACTCGGCGCCGCTGGCCTCGATGATCGGCAGCGCATCCATGTCGGCGCGCAGGCCCAGGCGCTTTGCGCTGCTGCCGCGCACCAGCGTGCCGACCACGCCAGTGCCACCGATGCCGCGCTCGACCACATAGCCCCAGCCTTCGAGCTTGTCGGCCACCAAAGCGGCGGTGCGATGCTCGTCGAAAGCCAGTTCGGGGTGGCGGTGGATATCGCGGCGCAGGCTGATGAAGTCGCCGGCTCGGGCCTGCAGTGCGTCCAACAAGGTCGTCACGACTCCGCCGCGCCTACTGCGGTTGCAGGTTGATCTGCTTGGCAATCGTGCGATAGCGCGCCGTCTCGGCGTCGAAAAACTTCGCCGACTCGGCCAGCGTCATCGGCACCGATGCAAGCTGGGTCTGGGCTGCCAGTTGCGCTCGTACCGCCGGGTCTTGCAGCGTCTTGCCGATCGCGGCGTGCAGGCGGTTGACCACGTCCTCAGGCGTGCTCTTCGGCACCATGAAGCCGGTCCAGATCTTGTACGAAAAGTTCTTCAACGCCTGGCCCTCGCTGGCCGCCGGCACGTTCTTCAGCAGCTCCGAGCGCTGCGCGCCAAGCTGGCCGATCACCTTCAGCCGCCCCTGCTCGGCCAATGCGCCCATCGCGGCGCTGTACACCAGCACCGCGAAGTCAACCTGGCCGCCGGCGATGTCCTGCAGCAGCGGCGCATTGCCCTTGTACGGCACATGCGCCAGCTTGACGCCGGTCGTGGCCTGCACGTTCTCGAGGATCAGGTGGTAGAGCGAGCCGATGCCCACGCTGCCAAAGGTCAGCGGCCTGTCGGCCGACTTGTGCGCCAAGGCAATCAGTTCATCGACGCTGCCCGCCGGCAGGTCCTTGCGCGTCACGAAGACCATCACCGCATCGGCCACCGGATGCACCAGGCGGAAGTCTTCCGCCTTCAGCTTCACTGCAGCATTGGCCAGCGGCGACAGGATCACTTCGTTGGGTGAACCCTGGAAGATGTAGTAGCCGTCGGCCGGCGCAGCCAGCACCTTCTGCGCTGCCATCGCGCCGCTGACGCCGCCCAGGTTTTCCACCAGCACCTGCTGGCCGAGTTCTTTGCCGAGCTGGTTGTTGAAGATGCGCGCGATGGCGTCCGACGGACCGCCCGCAGGGTACGGCACCATCAGGTTGACCGGCTTGGCAGGCCAGTTCTGCGCGACGGCTGCGCTGGCGCTGAGCAGCAGGCCGGCCATCAAGGCCAGCGAGCGTTGGAATTTCATCATGGCAACTCCTGGAGGTGTGAGGGCGGCAGGGGACTTCGGACGTGGCCAATGTAGGGTTGGGCAGTTTCAAAGTCCAATGCATTGTTTTCTGCATTAGCATGAGTTTCACGCACAGCTTTCAGGATGCTGGTCATGACTCTCGTGCAGCTGCGACACCTGCTCTCGCTGGCGCAGACCGGCTCTTTCAGCAAGTCGGCCAGCGTCCTCTTCCTGACCCAGCCGGCGTTGAGCCGCAGCATCCGCGCGCTCGAGGTTGAACTGGGCCAGCCGCTGTTTGACCGCATAGGCCGGCGCAGCGAGGTCACGCCCTTTGGCCGCGAGGTGATCGAGCGTGCTCGCCAGCTCGTGGGGGCAGCCGACGACTTGCGCGACAGCGGAGTGCAAATGGCGCGCGGAAAGGCCGGCACGCTGCGCATCGGTCTGGGTTCCGGGCCGGGCGCGATGTTGATGTCGCCGCTGTTGATGCACATGGCCACGCACCATCCTCAATTGCGGCTCGAGATCTCGCGCGGCAGCACTGAGCTGCTCGAACGCAGCCTGCGCGAACGTACGATCGATGCGCTGGTGGTCGATGCCCGGTCGCTGGCGCCCGCGCCCGACCTGCGCGCCACCGAGACCTATGAGATGCGTGGCGCTTTCCTGTGCCGGCGCGGTCACCCACTAACCCGCAAGCGTGGTGGCGTGAACTTCGATCAGCTGCTGGTCTATCCGATCGCATCGACGCCACTGAGTGACGAGGTGGCGCGCGTGCTGGTCGAACGCTACGGGCCCGACGCGCACCCGGCGCGCTGCGTCACGCTGCGCTGCGAGGAGATTCCGAGCCTGGTTGAATTGACGCGGCACAGCGACGCCGTGCTGATCGCCATCCGAGCCGCAGGCCGCGACCTGGTCGAGCTTTCGATGAAACCGGCGTTGAATGCGACCGCGCGGTTCGCCATCGCCACGCTGGCCGGCCGCAGCGAGGCACCGGCGCTGCCGATCGTGCGCCGCTTGATGCAGGAACTGTTGCGCGACACTTGAGCCGCACGACCGGCGGCACGGTCTTTGGAGCCATCCGCTCGGTGCCACCGGCATCGTGCTCGGCCTGCCGACAAAGCGCGACTGCTGGCTGCGCTGCGAGACGTCAACCAGCACGCGCGGGCGGAACAGCACAGGTTTCAGCGTGGCCCGCATGGTGCGCATTGCAAGCTCGTTCCCGGTGCTGGGATCGACAATCCCGGACAGGCCTTTGGGCAGAGTGCGGTGGGCCGCTGCCGATCACCCTGGGCCGGCACGCGTTGGCACTGCTGAAGGCTTTCAGAGCCAGCGCGTTCGATGTCTCATCCCGAACGCACCCGCGAACGCACCCCCGAACGCACCAGCCGCCCGGGCAACGCCCCGGTCGCCTCACCATCGCGGTACACCACCTGTCCCGAGACGATGGTCGCAGAGTAGCCGCGCGCCCCTTGCAGCAGCCGCGCACCGCCGGCCGGCAGATCGAAGCTCATGTACGGCCGCTGCCAGGTCAGCGCATTGAAATCGATGACGTTGATGTCGGCCTTCTTGCCCACTGTCAGCACGCCGCGGTCGGCCAGGCCCATGGCGTTGGCGCAGTCGGCGGTCAGGCGCTTCACGGCCCAGGGCAGCGCAAAGGCATCGGGCCCGCGGTCGCGCGCCCAGTAGGCCAGGAAGTAGGTCGGGAAGCTGGCGTCAACGATCATGGTGACGTGCGCGCCGGAATCGCCCAGGCCCGGTACTGTTGCCGGGCTGGCCAGCATGGCGCGGCAGGCGTCGAAGTTGCCGTCGGCGTAGTTGGCGGCCGCGTGGTAGATGAAGTTGCGGCCTTCGTCTCGCAGCAGCAGGTCGTAGGCCACCTCAGCCGCGCTGCGGCCTTCGCGCGCCGCAATCGCCGGCAGCGCGGCTTCGGGCGGCAGGCCGTAGTCGAAGGCGTCGCCCTCAAGGCGCTCTGCCACTTTGCTTGATCCCCGTTGGGGGCTGAAGGCGCCGGCCGGCCTTGGGGCACTCATGTCGTACATGTTTTCAAGCCGGCGTTGCAACGGCCGCTCTTCGCTCAGCAGCCGGGCGCGGAACGACGCGTCGTGCAGCGTGGCCAGCCGTTCGGCCAGCGGCCGTTTGGCAATCGGCTTGTACGAGGCGTTTTCCGAAAACGGGTTCTGCGAACTTTGCAGCCCAAGCAGCACGCCCAGTTGGCGCGGCGCCACCTGGGCGCGCAAGGGCAGCCCTTCGGCATACGCGCCTTCCACCAGGTCGAGCAGGTGGCGCCAGCCAAGAGGGGCCTTGTTCTCCTGAAACAGCGACACCGACAGCGGCCTGCCCGAGGTGCTGACCAGGCGCCGCATGATGTCGAATTCTTCCAGCCGCAAGGCTTCGGTGTCGAAGTCGGTGCGGTAGCCGATGACGCCCGAGCCGGCGTCCTGCATGCCGAGTGCGATGCCCATCAGTTCGCGTTCGGTCGCGCGCAGTGTTGGCATCGGCGCGCCGGTGGAGGTCTTGTGCAGGATGCTGCGCGAAGTCGAGAAGCCCACCGCCCCGGCGCGCATGGCGTCGCGCGTCAGCAGGCGCATCGCAGCGACATCGTTTTCAGTGGCCGGCTCAAGGCGGATGGCGCGTTCGCCCATGACGAAGGTGCGCAGCGGCGCATGGGGAAGCTGCGAGCAGAAGTCGATGTCGTGCGGCTTGCGTTCCAGCGCGTCCAGGTAGTCGCCGTAACTGCCCCAGGCCCATTCCAGGCCTTCGCGCATGACGGCGCCGGGCACGTCTTCCACGCCTTCCATCAGCTCGATCAGGCATTCGTGGTCGGTGTCGCGCACGGGTGCAAAACCGACGCCGCAGTTGCCCATCACCGCCGTCGTGACGCCATGCCAGGAAGACGGCGCGAGGCGCTGCGACCAGATGGCCTGGCCGTCGAAATGAGTGTGCACATCGATGAAGCCCGGTGTCACGAGCTTGCCGCGCGCGTCGATCTCTTCACGGCCGCGCGCGCTGACCTTGCCGACCTGTTGGATGCGACCCTGGTGCACCGCGACATCGGCCTCAAACAACTTGCCGCCGGTGCCATCGGCCACCGTGCCGCCGCGAAGCACGAGATCGACCATGTTGCTGCCACTCATTGCGCTTCGATCCCCGCTGCCTTGATCAGGCGGCCCCACTTGTCGATGTCGGTCTTGATCCACTCGGCCATCTGTTCGGGCGTGCTCGGCGCGGCGTCGATGAACATGCGCGCCAACTCATCCTTCACGTCGGGCCGCGAGACGATGCGGCCGAGTTCAAAGTTGAGCCGCTGCACGATGGCCGCTGGCGTGCCCGCCGGTGCGGCAACACCCGTCCAGGGCACCAGCTCGAAGCCGGGCATGCCCAGGCCTTCGCCCACCGTCGGCAGCTCGGGCAGCAGGGCTGAGCGTTGCGCCGTCGCCATGCCCAGGGCCCGGATGCGGCCGGCCTTGACCAGCGGCAGCGCGGGCGCGATGTCAATGAACATGATCGACACGTCGCCGCCGACCATCTCGGTCAGCGCCGTGGAGCTGGCCTTGTAGGGCACGCGCAGCAATTCGATGCCGGCCATCTGCGCCAACATCACCCCCGCCACATGGCCCGGCGCGCTGTGGTTGGCGAACGAGACCTTGCCCGGGTTGGCCTTGGCGTACTGCACCAGTTCCTTGACCGTGGTGAAGGGCAGCGTGGTCGTGCTGACCAGCATGAAGGGCAAGAGGCCGATGCGCGTGATGGGCGCGAAGTCCTTCACCGGGTCGTAGGGCAGCTTCTTCATCAGGCTGACGTTGGCCGCCATCGAGGTCGTGCTGCCGTACACCAGCGTGTAGCCGTCGGGCGCGGCGCGCGCCACTTCCATCATGCCGATCACGCCATTCGCGCCGGGCTTGTTTTCGACGATGACGGCCTGCTCCAGCGCCAGCGCCAGGTGGCGCGCGATGAGGCGGATCGACGAGTCGCCCGCACCACCCGCTGCAAAGGGGAAGACGATGCGGATCGGCTTGGACGGGTAGGCCGGCGATTGACTTTGCGCCTGGGCTTGCACCCCTGCGCAGGGCGCCAGCAGCAGGGCGAACAGCAGCGTGAACAGCAGCGCCAGCGAACGGCGGCCAAGGTGTTGGGAGGGTGATTTGCTCATGCGGTTCCTGATGCTTGCAGCTGTCCTTGCAACAGACGGCCGGGCAGGGCACCCGTGGCCTGGCCGTTGCGGCGCACGACCTGGCCGGAAAGGATGGTGGCGACGTAGCCGTCGGCCCCTTGCATCAGGCGTTTGCCGCCGGCGGGCAGGTCGGCCAGCATGCGCGGCTTGTGCAGGCGCAGACGGTCGAAGTTGATGACGTTGAGGTCGGCCTTCATGCCGGGCGCGAGCACGCCGCGGTCGTGCAGGCCGACCAGGCGCGCGGTGTCTGCCGTCTGGCGCTTGATCAAGGTACCCAGGGGCAGGCGGTCGGCGCCGCGGTCGCGGCCCCAGTAGCAGAGCAGGAAGGTCGGGAAGTTGGCGTCCGAGATGTAGCTCACGTGGGCTCCACCATCGCTCAGGCCGGCCACCGTGAGTGGGTGTTCAATCATTGCGCGGCAGACGGCCAGGCTGAAACCGGCGTAGTTGGTCATGGCCACGAACAGGAACGACTGCCCCTCGTCGCGCAGCAGCAGGTCCAGCGCCACCTCGTGCGTCGTGCGCCCCTCACGCTGGGCGATGGCGGCCACCGAGGCCTCGCGCCCGGGCTCGTAGTCGGGCACGTCGTCGAACGGGAACATGTACTCGAACTGCTGCAGCGGCCTCGAAGCCGCCAGCCGCGGATCGACGCTGCTCGTCTCCGCGAGCAGCCGGCGCCTGAAGGCCGGGTCGCGCAGCGCCGCGAGTTTCTCAGTCAGCGGCAGGTGGGCAATGGGCCGGTACGAGGGATGGTCGGAAAACGGGTTCTGGCTGCCCTGCAACCCCATCAACACACCGGCCGGTCGCGGCGCCACCTGGGCCCGCATCGGCAGGCCGTTGGCGTGAGCTTGCTCCAGCAGGGCCAGGGCTTCGATCCAGCCCTCGGGTTCGTTGTGGCGCTGCGAGAGCGTGAATGACAGCGGCCGGCCCGACGTACCGACAATGCGGCGCAGCATCGCGAATTCGCTCGCACGGCTGGGCGTGTCCCAGTCCGACACGTACTGCATCACGCCGCGCCCGGCGTCGGCCATGCCCATGGCAATGCCGAGCAATTCGTCTTCGGTGGCGCGCAGGGTTGGTGTGGGCACACCGTCGATCGAGCGGTGGTGGATGGTGCGCGAGGTTGAAAAACCCAAAGCCCCGGCGGCCACCGCCTGCGCCGTGATGCGGCGCATGAGCGCGATGTCGTCGGCACTGGCCTTCTCGTGCCGCAGCGCGCGCTCGCCCATGGCATAGACGCGCAAGGCGGCATGCGGCAACTGCGCGCCCAGATCGACATCGCGCGCTCGCTTGCCCAGCACGGCCAGGTACTCGGCAAAGGACTGCCAGCCAAAGTCCAGCCCTTCGTGCAGCGCCGCGCCGGGGATGTCCTCGACGCCTTCCATGAGCCGGATCAGCGTTTCGCGGTCCTGCGGTTTGACGGGTGCAAAAGCCGACGCCGCAATTGCCCATCACAACCGTGGTCACGCCGTGCAGCGAAGACGGTGTGAGCTGCGAATCCCACACCGCCTGGCCGTCGTAGTGCGTGTGTACATCGACAAAGCCGGGTGTGACGAGCAGGCCTTTGGCGTCGATCTCGGTGCGGCCACTGCCGGCCACGCGGCCAACGGCGGTGATGGTGCTGCCACTGATGGCCACGTCGGCCTCAAAGGGCGTTCCACCCAGGCCGTCGGCCACCGTGCCGCAGCGAATCACCAGATCGTGCGCGGCTGCCATGAAGGGCCTGAAGCTCTCAGTCGATCTTGATGTTGCGTTCGCGAATCAGTTTGGTCCAGCGCACGATTTCGCTCTTCACCTGGTCGCCCAGCACCTTCGGCGGCCCACCTTCGGGGATGGCGCTAAGCGCCGCCAGGCGTTCACGCACCTCGGGCGAATTCAATGCCTTGGTGGCTTCGGCGTTGAGTTTGGCCACCAGTTCAGGCGCTGTGCCGGCGGGCGCGAAGATGGCAAACCAGCTGGAACCCTGCACGTCGGGGAAGCCGGCTTCGGCGATGGTGGGCACGTCCGGCAGCGCCGGTGAACGGTTTTTGGCGACGATCGCCAGCGGCCTGATCTTGCCTTCGCGGGCCAAGGGCAGCGTGGTGCCGATGGGATCGAAAAACACCGCCACATGACCGGCAATGAGGTCGGTCATCGCTGGGGCGCCACCCTTGTAAGGCACATGGATCAACTGCAGCCCGGCATTCGACTGAAACTGCTCGGCCAGCAAGTGGCCCATGGTGGCCTGGCCGCCCGAAGCAAAGGGGATCTGCCCCGGTTTGGCCTTGGCCGCCGCTACAAAGTCTGCGAGCGTGCGGTAGGGCGAGTTGACGTGGGTGTTGATGACCAGCGGCGAGGTGATCAGCAGCGACACCGGCACCAGGTCGGCTTCGACGTTGAAGGGCAGGTTCGGGAACATCGCCGGCAGCGCCGAAAGGGCGTTGCCCAGCACACCAATGGTGTAGCCGTCGGGGGCGGCCTTGGCCACCACGTTGGCACCAACCACGGCCGTGCCGGAGCGGTTTTCAACCACGAACTGCTGGCCCATGTTCTGGCCCATCTTCAGCGTCACCAGGCGGCCGATGACGTCGGTGAGGCCGCCGGGCGAAGAATTGATGATGACCTTGACGGGCTTGTTGGGATAGGCGTCCTGGGCAGCGGCTGGCCGCGTAACTGCAAGCCCCGCCAGCCCCGCGAAGGCGCAGACTGCGGCGGCCAGGGTGGCGCTGGTGAATGTGCATTGCATCATTTTTGTCTCTTTGTCTCTTTGTCGATTTGACTGGTTGGTATTTGAACCTACCACAGAGTTCAAAACCACGCTAGCTGGAAGATGAGGGCCGGCTGGCCCGCCGTGGCTGTGCAATCAGTGTCTTCGTCAGAAGACAAAGACGCCCTTGCCGCCGGTCTGCTTGTCGAACTGCTGGTACGCCTGCTCGCCGTCTTCCAGCGCCCAGCGCGAGGTGAAGAGCTGGTCAACATCAATGCCGCGGTCGGCAATGAATGACGCGCAATCGGCCTGGCCGACGGTGGAGAAGGTCCAGGAGCCGATCAGCGTGACCTGGCGGCGCAGCAGGTCGGGGCTCACATCCAGCGTCATCTGGCCGCCTTCGCCCACCAGGCACACCTTGCCCCAGGTGCGCACGCTCTGCACGGCCTGGCGCCGCGCCTCGGCCGACGACGAGGCGTCGATGGTGGCGTGCGCACCCAGGCCATGCGTCAGCGCGCGGATGGCCGCCACAGGGTCGGTCTCGGCGGGATTGATGATGTCGGTGGCGCCGAAGGCCTTGGCACGCGCCAGGCGTTCCGGGCTCACGTCCAGCGCAATCACGCGCGCGCCCAGGGCCGCCGCGAGTTGGGTCGCCGACAGGCCGACCGGCCCCTGACCGAAGATGGCGATCGTCTGCTCGCCGCTCAGTTCCAGCCGCTTCAGCGCACCCCAGGCGGTGCCGGTGCCGCAGGAGATGGCGGCGCCGGTCTCGAAGGACAGCGCGTCGGGCAGCGCCACCAGCGAATTGGCGGGGCACTTCATGTAGCGCGCGTGCGCACCATGGCCGGTGACGCCGTAAACCTCGGCCACACCCTCCACGCACATCTGCTGCCAGCCGGTGGAGCAGTGCGCGCAGGCGCCGCAGCCGCGGTAGTGGTGGACCATCACGCGTTGTCCGACGCGGGCGCGCTTGGCGCTGACGTTGCTGCCCACGGCCGCGACCACGCCGCAGGGTTCGTGCCCGGCGATCACGGCCGCGCCGGCGGGTATGCCCAGCCCCTTGTTCGCTTCACCCGGCGCAGAGCGGTAGAACTTCAGGTCGCTGCCGCACATGCCCGAAGCCTTGATCTCCAGCACCACTTCGTCCGCGCCGGGTGTCGGATCCGGGAAGGTCTGAAGTTCGAGTGTGCGTTCACCTGTAAAAACGATGCCTTTCATATGCGTCCTTGTGTTGGGTGGGTCTAGGTGGGGGGAGGGGAGCGTAGCGGTCGGTAGGCGCTCAGAATTTCGTGGCACTGGGATCGTCGGTGCCGGCTGCGGTCGCCAGCCGTGCCAGGTCAGCCGCAATGGTTGACAGCGCCGCATCGGCGGCGTCCACCAGGTTGTGCAGCCGGATGAAGCCGTGCGGCAGGCTGTCAATGCGCCGCGCAATGACCGGCACGCCTGCCGCGGCAAGCCGGGCTGCATAGGCTTCACCCTCGTCGCGCAGCACGTCGCATTCTGCGGTGATCACCACCGTGGGCGGCACGCCGCCGTGTGCCTGCCGGCGCAGCGGGCTGATGCGGGGGTCGGTGTGCAGTTCGGGCGGTGCGTAATGGCGGAAGAACCATTGCATGTCTTCGCGCGTGAGCTGCATGCCCTGGCTGCAGTTGAGGTATGAGGCGCGCGTGAAGTCGACATCGGTGACCGGATAAATCAGCAATTGCCCGGCCAACGCCAATCGGTCATAACGGTCTAATTGACCTGATTGGCCGAACAATTCATGTACGGCCACCGTGGCCAGGTTGGCGCCGGCGCTGTCACCGCCAACGAGCAACGGCACCCGCGCGCCCACCAGTTCTTCGCCATTCGCAGCGGCCCAGCGGATGGCGTCCTCTGCGTCTTCCAGTGCGGCCGGGAAGCGGTGCTCGGGCGCCAGCCGGTAGTCGGGCAGCAGCAGCGCGCAGCCGCTGCGTGCCGCCAGCGTGCGCGCCATGGCGTCGTAATCGTCCAGCTCGCCGACGACCCAGCCGCCGCCGTGCAGATAGACCACCAGCGCCTTGACCTCGGCAGCCGGTTGCAGCAAGCGCGCGGCGACCGATCCAGAGCGCGTGGGAATACGCAGGTTCTGCACCCGGTGCAGATCCGGCCCGGCGCCGAACGCGGCGCGCGACGCGGCGGTGAGCGCTCGCGCGTCGGCCGGCGTGCCGGCGGACAAGGCCGGTGGACCGGCCCGCGCCATGTTGGCGAACATCTGGCTAACGATTGGGTGCAGTGACATTGGCAACAGCAGCGGCAGCAGCAACGGTGGACGCTTAATCTTCAGGCCGCTAACGGCGCCGCTGCCGTGGCCAGGCTCTGCAGCTGGAAGCCGCGGTAGTTGTCGGCCCGCACTTCGTCGCAGATGCGGCGGTAGTTGCCGATGCCACCAACATAGGGCATGAACACGCGCGGCTTGCCCGGCACGTTGGCGCCCGTGTACCAGGATGCCGTCTTGGTGTAGAGCGTGCGGTCGGCGATCTCGTTGACGTGCGCCACCCATTGCGCTTCGGCCGCAGCGTCGGGCTCGATGGTGGCGACGCCGCGCTGCGCCAGGTCCGTCATGCAGGCGCTGATCCAGTCCACATGCTGCGCGAGCGACAACACCAGGGTGGACTTGACCGAAGGGCTGCCCGGCCCGGTGATGACGAACAGGTTGGGGAAGCCGGCCACCATCAGGCCCAAGTAGGTGGTGGGCCCATGCGCCCACTTGTCGGCCAGGCGCTGGCCGCCGCGGCCGACGATGTCGATCTCGCGCAGCGCGCCGGTCATGGCATCGAAGCCGGTGGCGAAGAGGATGACATCGACGCCCCAGTCAACGCCACCGCAGCGGATGCCCTCTGGCGTGATGGCGTCGATCGGGGCCGAGCGCACATCGACCAGGGTGACATTGGGCCGGTTGTAGGTTTCGAAGTAGTCGTTGCCGGCGCACAGGCGCTTGGCGCCCAGCGGGTGGTCGTAGGGGCACAGCAGTTCAGCCACCTTTGGGTCCTTCACCGCCTGGCGAATCTTGCGGCGCACAAATTCGGCCGCCGTGTGATTGGCCGCCTCGTCGAGCAGCAGGTCGGTGTAGGGGACCAGGAATGGGGTGTGGCCGCCCTGCTGCCACAAGGCCTCATAGCATTGCTCGCGCTCTTCGGGCGAGACCTGCAGCGCCGACTGCGTGGGCACGGCCAGGTGGGCCACGCCGTACTGCGAGTGCTGGGCCTTGTGGCGAATTTCCGGGTAGCGAGACTTGTAGTCCCGCGTGCCGGCTTCGTCGAGCGCGTGGTTGTGCGCCGGCACGACGAAGTTGGGGCTGCGCTGAAAGACAAACAGCTGAGCGGCGGACTGCGCCAGCACGGGAATCATTTGGATGCCGGTCGACCCGGTGCCGATGATGGCCACGCGCTTGCCCGCCATGTCGATGCCGGCGGCAGGCCAGCGCGAGGTGTGGTGCCACTCACCGCGGAAGGTCTCGATGCCCGGGATGTCGGGCACGCGCGGCGTTGACAGGTTGCCACTGGCCATGATGCAGTGGCGCGCGCGCACGGATTCGCCGCTGCTCAGGGTCAGGGTCCAAAGGCCTGCTGCTTCGTCGAAGGCGGCTGACAGGACGCGGGTGTCGAACTGCACATGCTGGCGCAGGCTGAAGCGGTCGGCCACGTGGTTGGCGTAGGCGAGGATTTCCGCTTGCGCCGCGAAGCGCTGCGACCAGTTCCAATCTTGCTGCAACTCGTGCGAGAAGGAGTACGAATACTCCAGACTCTCCACGTCACACTGCGCGCCAGGGTAGCGGTTCCAGTACCAGGTGCCGCCGACGCCGCTGCCGGCCTCAAAGCAGCGAAAGGCAA
>JANNGN010000135.1:0-12821 GCA_031403895.1 Rubrivivax sp.
CACGATGGCAAGCTGCCCCAGTTCGACGCCGACGTTGAAGCCGACGAGCGCCAGCGCCAGCGCGTCGCGCGGCAAGCCCAGGTCGGCCAGTACGGTGGCAAAACCGAAGCCGTGGATCAGTCCGAAGCCAAACGCCACCCACCAGCGCCGGCCGTGGAACAGCGGCCAGACGTTGTTCAGCGCCGCCAGCACCACCGACGCCGCGATCGCCGATTCCACCAGCCGCGACGGCAGCGACACCCAGCCCAGTGTGGCCAGCGACAGCGTGACCGAATGCGCCACTGTGAAGGCGGTGACGACGCGCAGCACGTCCCAGCCGGCCTGGCTGAAACGCTCGGCCGGCTGCCAGCGAAGCGACTGCGCGCTTTGCCGTGGCATGGGCCGCCACAGCCCCACCGCCGGCAGCAGCAGCGAGAGCAGGAACAGGATGTGGTCAAAGCCGATCCAGATGTGCCACACGCCTTCGCGCACATAGGTCCACAACTGCGCCCAGGTTGAGCCGGCTTCGGCGGCACCGAGCGCAAAACTCTGCTGGCTGGCTTGCGGCCCGAGCACGGCGGTGCGCGTGCCCTGGGCAGTGCGCAGGTTCAGCAGGCCGCGGTGCTGGGGGTCGAGGTCGGCGAACAGCGTGTACTGCAGCGCCAGCTGCGCCAGCAGCCTGGCCTCGGCCGGTGGCGCCGGGCAGGTGACGCGCAGCGGGATCACGGTGTAGGCGCCGTCGGTGTGGCTGTCCACCTGCTGCGCCCCGGTCTGCAGCGTGCAGCGCTGGCCGTCGCCAGTGATGACCAGGCGCGCCGCAGCGTAGGCGGCGATGTCGCCGTGGCGCGCGCGCACTTCGCCCCAGGTGATGCGACCGTCGCCGTCGGCGTCCAGGCCGAGCGCGAAGTCGAGGTCGCGCAGCGCGATGTCCCACTGGCCGCTGATGCTGCTGCCATCGACCTTGAGCGTCAGGTAGCTGTCAGAGGGCTTGTGCGCCTGCGCGGCGGCTGCTGCGCCCAGCAGGCCGAGCGCAGCGATGAAGTGCCGCAGCGCCGTCACTGGAGTGCTTTCACACGCTCGGCCAGCGCGCGCAGCCGCACATCTTCGAAGTTACTGTCAGCCAGCCACTTCAGCACCGGTGCTGCGGCAGCGCGGTCGCGTGCGGCGAGCGCGGCCTCAAGCAGCACGCGCGCGTCGGCAGCTTCGCGCTGCTCGGCCCAGTTTTCGCGCGCCAGCTTCAACGCCAGCGGCACGTTGCCATTCACGGCCAACGCAAAGCGCGCTTCTTCCTTGCGATGGCTGGTGTCGCCGCGCAGGCGGGCGGCGTCGAAGCGCGCTTGCAGTTCAAGCGCATGGTCGGCGGCCTTGGCATCAGCACTGGCCTTGGCGGCGAGTGCCAGGCGCAGCAGCAGCACGTCGGCACGGCCGCGGTTCTTCAGGCGTTGCAGCACCTCGGCCGCGCGGCCGCGGTCGAGCAGGAAGTCGGCGTGCGCGGCCATCAGGTAAACGTCGGTCTGGCCGAGTGCCAGGGCTTGTTCGAAGGCGGCCTCCGCGGCCACGGTCTGGCCACGGCGCTCTTCGATCTCGGCCAGGCGCGTCAGGCTCCAGAGCCTTTCGCCGGTGTCGCCAGAGTCGGCTGCGCGCTGCAGCGCAACCCGCAGCGCAGCCGCCGCCGGGCCGGCGCGGCCGGTGGCGGCATCCACCTGCGCGTGGCAGGCGACGTTGATGAGCGGGCTCACCAGGGCCGCCATTTGCTCGCAGCTATTGCGCGCGCCGGCATAGTCGGCCAGCACCATGCGGATCGCCAATTGCCAGGCGGCAGCAGTGATGTTGTCGGGCTCAGCCTGCAGCACGGCCTGCAGGTCGGCCAGCGCGGGCTCGAAACGGTGGTCGAACTGCAGCACCACGGCGCGCAGCACGCGCACCTGAGCCGGTGGCTCGGGCAGCGCCCACCAGGGCTGCAGCGTGGCCTGGATGTAGCCGATGTAGCGCGGGTCGCCGGTGGCGGCCACTTCGGCCTGGTAGCGCCAGGCGAGCTGGGTGGCGCGGTCCAGGTCCTGCGGGTTGGCGCGCCAGGCCAGGCGCAGGGCCTGCATCTCGCGTGCGGCGGGGTCGAACGCGCGCGCGGGCACGGTTTCAACCACCACCTCGTCGGTCGCCGGGGTGTAGGGGGCCGCCCAGGCGGCGGGCCCGAACTCCAGGGTCAACAGCGGCAGGATGAGGGCAAGGGCGAGACGGTGCGGATGGGTCACGGTGAGAATGGTAGCTGCGGCCCGAACCGCCACGGCTGCGGCCCCGGATGCAGCCGCAGCCACAAGGCGCGTCAACCGATCCTGAGGTGGGGCGTTGTCGGATGGACCGGTAATTCGCAAGCAAGAAACTGATTGCAAAATGCCGGCCGCTCGATGACCGAGCCGCGGCGGGTTTTCCCTGCTGGGGTGGAGAGTCCGGGCTCTTCCTCCAACTTGCACATATATAAAGAGATTGACATGACCAAGACCCTGACCGCCCTGTTTTTGGCCGCTTTCGCAATGACCGCTGCCCAGGCTGCTTCGCACGCCGGTGCTGCCCCGATGGCTGCCAAGCCTGCCGCCAGCGCCGCCAAAATGGCCAAGGAAGCCAAGCCGGCTGCCAGCGCCGCCAAGAAGGCCAAGGTCGCCAAGCCGGCTGCCAGCGCCGCCAAGAAGTAATCTTCAGGTTTGACTGAACAAGGGCAAGTGCTTCGGCACTTGCCCTTTTCTTTTGGCTGGCCGGCACGGGTGTACTGCAAGCGGCCAAGTCGGTTCAACCGGATGCCCTTGCCCGCCAGCGCCCGACCTGCCCGACAGATTCGCGGCCGAGTGCCGTGCCCACGCGCAGGCGCCGCGCAACGAAGTGGCGGCGCGGTCGGCTCCGGGTTCCGCTGTCCGGGGTCAAGGCGGACAACCAGTTACTTGCACCACCACGAGCGGGGCAGCGGCATTGCGCCGGGTGGTCCATTCGGTCACGGCAAAGTGCATCGCGGCGACCTTGCCGATGGCCTGTACGGTACGGTCCGCTGGCGCTAGTGTGGCAGCACTTCCGGGCCGCCCTGCGGCCGTTGCGCAGGGCCGCGTTCAGGCGCTGGTTTCAGCGCAGCAGCACGTTCAATGGCCGCTGCCGGCTTGGCTTTCGACCCAGGCTGTCAACGCACCCGGCAGCCTGTCGGCTGGCAACGGCGGCGCATCGCCTGGCTCTGGCGGCGCAGACGATGCTGCGTACAGTGCGCAGCTTCCAGGCCCACCTGGCCTCACCACTTTCCCTTCGCCCGATGACCGCCCCTGTCCCCACCACCGCGCTCTGGCATGAACGCTGGCAACGGTTTTCTGCCGCCGCGCTGCGCGCCTTCCACGCCTATGCCAACTGGCTGGTGGGCATCAGCTGGCGGCGCTTCACCGTGCTGTCGCTGCTGCTGCTGGCCGTGGTCGCCATCCTGCACGACCTGCCGCCTTTCACCTGGACCGTGACCGAGCAGTTCGAAAGGGACTCCGACAGTGCGGACCGGCGCAGCAAGCCCGCCAAGGTGCCAAAGATGCCTGTCGCACCTGTCGCTCCAGTCGCTCCGGTTTCACCCGCTGCCCCGGCTGCGCAGAAGGCACCCAAGCCCGAGTTTCCGATCCGCATCGAAAGTGGCAAGCCGGGCGAGGGCGTGGACATAAGCATCGGCAAGGACGGCATCCGCATCGTGCCCAAGGGCAAGGCGCCTGCTGCTGCGGCGTCGGCGGTGGCCGAACAAACCGAGCGTGTGCTCGACGCTGCGGCATCGGCAGCCGAACGCGGCATCCGCATCGCCGTGCCGCCAGGCATGGTGGACTCGAAAGAGATCCAGGCTGCGGTCGATGCCGCGCGGGCGCAGATCGAAGAGTCGATCCGCGAAGCCCGTGAAGTCGTCGAACAGGCAGGCCGTGACGCTGCCGAAGCCCAACGCGACGCCGAACAGGCCATCGCACAACTGGCGCAGGCCGAAGAGCGGCAGACGCGCCGCTCCAGCCGCACCACACGCTTCGGCATTGGCGACTTCCTGATGCAGTTCACGCTGCTCTGGGTGCTGGCCTCGGTGGTCATCAAGTTCACCTACAAGGGCCGCATGCAGGCCGAAGTGAAGGCCGCGCAGGCGACTGAGACGGCCGAGGCCGAATCGCTCAAGCGCCAGGTGGTGGAAGCGCGCATGGCCGCCATGCAGGCGCAGGTGGAGCCGCACTTCCTGTTCAACACACTGGCCAGCATCGACCACCTGATCGAGACCGACCCGCCGCGTGCCAGCACGATGCAGAAGAACCTGATCGCGCTGCTGCGCGCGAGCATGCCGACGATGCGCGAAGCGAGCGGCAAAGAAGACGGCAGAGCAGATGGCGACGGTGGCAAAGGCCGTGGCGGCAGTGGCGTGCGCGACCTGGGCCGTGAACTGGCGGTGATCCGGCCCTATCTGGAGATTCTGAAAGTGCGCATGGAAGAGCGGCTGACGACCGAGATCGCGGTGCCGGACGGGCTGCTGTCAGCAGAGTTCCCACCGATGATGGTGCAGACGCTGGTGGAAAACGCCATCAAGCACGGCCTGGAACCCAAGCCCGAGGGCGGCCACCTGCGCGTGGCGGCCGAGATCGTGCATGGCAAGCTGCAGATGACGGTGGCCGACACGGGCCTGGGCTTCGGCAAGGCGGCCACTGCCGGCACCGGCGTGGGCCTGGCCAACATCCGCGAAAGGCTGCAACTGCTGTACGGCCCCAAGGCCAGCCTGACGGTGGCGCAGAACCAGCCCAGCGGCACGCTGGTGACGGTGACCGTGCCCTACAAGTCGATTGAAGGAGCGGCGGCATGAAGGACGAGGACATCCACGCCTTTGGCGCGCCGCCGGTGGCCGCGGTGCCGCCTGGCACCGGAACGACTTGCCTCGGCGAACAGCGCCGCCGCGTCTGGCCCTGGCCGCTGCTGGGCTTGGCCGCGCTGGTGTTGCTGGTGTTGCTGGTGTTGTTGTTGACGGCAGCCGGCGCGTCAACGCTCTTCGGCTTGATGGACGCCGCCCGCGACGGCTGGCACGTCAGCATCGACGGCCACCCCTTGAACACCTTGCATGGCGACAGCGATCTGGGTTTTCTGGGCGTGCTGGGCGTGATGGCGGCGGTGCTCATGCTGCTGCTGGTGTTGCCCGTGGTGCTGATGCTCGTGCTGCTGGCGGTGGCGTTGGCGGTCGGGCTGGCTCTGGCCTCGGGGGTGGGCGCGGTGGTGCTTGCCGCCGGCGCGGTGCTGCTGGTGGTGGCACTGGTGTTGTCGCCCGTGTGGGGCGGCCTGCTGCTGCTGTGGCTGCTGCTGCGGCGGCCCAAGCAGCCGCCAGCGCGGACCACCAGCACAGGCCCGGCGCAGGCCTGAGGCCCTAGCATCGCGGTGCCCGCATCGGCGAGCACGACCTCCCACCTGGCAGCGCCACCATGAACATCCCCGTCGAAAATTCCGCCCCGCCGCGCGCCGTGCTGGCCGACGACGAGCGCCTGATGCGCGAGCAGTTGCGCGCCCGCCTGGCCGAAGTCTGGCCCGAACTGCAGATCGTGGCCGAGGCCAAGAACGGCCTCGAAGCGGTGCAGCTGGTGCAGCAGCATCGGCCTGACATCGTCTTTCTCGACATCCGCATGCCTGGCCTCACTGGCGTGGACGCGGCGCGCCAGATTGCGCAGCTGGCGCCACCGGGTGGTAGTGAAGACGGCGGCGACGACGACACAGACCTGCTGCCCGAGATCGTCTTCATCACTGCCTACGACCAGTACGCGGTGGAGGCCTTCGAGCAAGGCGTGGCCGACTATGTGCTGAAGCCGGCTGAACGCGACCGCCTGCAGCTCACGGTGGACCGCATCAAAAAGCGCCTGGCCGCGCGCACTGGTGACGCGGACGCTGGCGATGTGCCGGCGGGCCCGAACATGCAGCAGTTGCTGCACCAGTTGTCGGCGCGCCTGAACCCCGGCGGTGCGCCGCAATACTTGCAGTGGATTCAGGCCACGGTGGGGCAGACGATCCAGATGATCCCGGTCGATGAGGTGCTGTTCTTCATCAGCGACGAGAAGTACACGCGCGTGCAGACAGCGCAGGTCGAAGCGCTGATTCGCAAGCCGATCAAGGAACTGGTGGATGAAGTGGACCCGCGTCACTTCTGGCAGATCCACCGCAGCACGCTGGTCAGCGTGAAGGCGATCGCCGGTGTCGTGCGCGACTTCCGCGGCCGCCAGATCGTCAGCGTCAAGGGCCACACGCAGAAGCTCGAAGTCAGCCGCAGCTACGCGGGCCTGTTCAAGGGCATGTGAACAAGGGCATGTGAACTGCGGGCGGCTTGCGCCCCGTCAGGCACCGGCCCGTCGTGAGTGAACGCAACAGCGCGCTATGGCCGCGCCGCGCCGGTCTGGCGCCAGAACACCCCCCGAGTCGGGGACTTCGTGATGCTTGTCACGTTGAGCTGATCCAAGCTATGGCGGCGGCTGGCGGCACGGCCTGCGGGTTGAATCATTTGCACGCACAAGGGCACCAGCCGTCACTGCAAAGGCGGCCGCCGCCCGGTAACTTCCGCCCCGCCTGATGTGCAAAGGTGCGCAGTGTGCGCACACCGGCAGCCCGCCGGTGGCCGCAATTAACCGCGTTCGGCCGATATCCCTGGATGACTATCTTGTTCACTTCCACCAGCCCGATCCAACGCCACTTCGACTTCGCGCGCCGCATCGAGCGCTCGCCCGCCGGCTGGCTGCAGCGTGAAGAAGCGATCATGGGCACCGTCATCAAGGTCGATCTGTGGGCCGAAGACCGGCGCAGCGGTGAAGCTGCGGTGGCCGCCGTGATGGACGAAATGCACCGCGTTGACCGCGCGATGAGCCCGCACAAGCCCACGTCTGAGCTGTGCCGCATCAACCGCGAAGCAGCGCGCCAGCCGGTGCCGCTGTCCGAAGAGATGTACCGCCTGCTCGAACGTGCGCTCGAATTTTCACAATTGAGCGACGGCGCTTTCGACATCAGCTACGCCGCTGTCGGCCAGCTCTACGACTACCGCCGGCGTGTGCGGCCCACGCCCGCCGCGCTGGACAGGGCGCGTGGTCTGGTGGGCTGGCAGCAGTTGCAGCTGGACCCGCGTGCGCGCACCCTGCGCTTCGAGCGCGACGGCATGCGCATCGACCTTGGCGGCTTCGCCAAGGGCCATGCGGTGGACCGTGCCGTGGCGGCGCTGTCCCGGCGCGGCATCCGGCACGCAATGGTCAGTGCCGGCGGCGACAGCCGCGTGCTCGGCGACCGCCGCGGCCGGCCCTGGAACGTGGCCATCCGCGACCCGCGCCGCCCTGGCGAGACGGTGGCGGTGCTGCCGCTGGAAGACGTGTCGATCTCGACCTCGGGCGACTACGAACGTTTCTTCGACGACGGTGCAGAACGTGTGCATCACCTGATCGACCCCGCAACTGGCCACAGCCCGCGTGGCTTGCACAGCGTGACGATCCTGGCCGCCGACGGCCTGACCAGCGAAGCGCTGTCGAAGGCCGTCTTCGTGCTGGGTGCCGAGCGCGGCCTGGCGCTGGTGGAGCAGATGAGTGGCATCGACGCCGTGGTCGTGGATGCAGCGGGCGTGCTGCATGTCTCTTCGGGCCTGCTGCACGGCTTGCCGCAAAACCACTCGATAGCGCACACGATCGCGGCTGCAGCGGCCTGCCAATAATTTTTCTGGGAGACGACGATGATGTTCAGCCTGGCCCCTGCCTTGCCCGGCCCTTCACGCAGGCTGGGCCTTGTGCCGTGGACGCTGACGGTGCTGACTGCCCTGACGCTGACTGCCTGCTCCGGCAGC
Organism: Rubrivivax sp.; assembly: GCA_031403895.1. GTDB lineage: Bacteria > Pseudomonadota > Gammaproteobacteria > Burkholderiales > Burkholderiaceae_C > Rubrivivax. The sequence continues at coordinate 7,805 of JANNGN010000135.1, forward strand.
GGCAGCGACGACACCGTCACCGTCAATGGCGACGTGCCCATCGCCTACGTCAAGCGCGCCACCTCCGTCGGCATGAACCCCACCGACGCCGCCAACAGCGCGCCCGGCGGCGACCTGATGCTGCGCGAAAAGTCCAGCCCCAGTGCCACCGAATACAACCTCACCGCGCGCTTCACGCAAGGCCAGGGTGACGCGTCCGACCCCGAGGTCAGCTACGACGGCAAGAAGATCGTCTTCGCCATGAAGTGCCCCGGCGCCAACACCGCCACCATCGCAGGCCAGCCCGCCTGCACCGGGCGCTGGAACATCTGGGAATACGACATGAGCGGCACGGGCCTGACCGGCGGCAGCTTCAGGCGCATCACCGCCAGCAACGCCGCTGACGATGTCGATCCGGTCTATCTGCCGGCCAATCGCGGCATCATTTTCTCCAGCAACCGGCAGGCCAAGAGCAGCCGCATGCAGGCCCTGGGCCGGGCCTACTTTGCCGCCGACGAATACGAACGTGAACGCGTCATGAACCTGCACAGCATGGCGGCCGACGGCAGCAACATCCAGCAGATCAGCTTCAACCAGAGCCACGAACGCAACCCCGTCATCCGGCCCAACGGCGACATCATGTTCGCGCGCTGGGAACACGTGGCCGACCGCAACCGCTTCGCCGTCTTTCGCAGCAAGCCCGACGGCACCGACATGTTTGTGCTGTACGGCGCGCAGAGTGCAGGCAACAGCTATTTGCACCCGCGCGACATGGACCCGAGGGGCAGGTACGCGGGGCAGATCGTGTCGTCGCTGATGCCGCTGTCGGGCACGAACGAGGGCGGTTCCCTGCGGCTGATCAACTCGGCCCAGTACTCCGAGGACAACACGCCGGCCAACACCAGCGTGCCGGCCATCGGTGGGCAAGTACCCGCCGCGCGTGACCCGCTGGACCCGACGCGCCTGATGTCCGACGGCCGCGGCCTGTCGCTGGCCGGCCGCGCCACCACGCCGTACCCGCTGTGGGACGGCAGCGACCGCATGCTGGTGGCCTATCGGCCGTGTGAGGTCACGCGCAATGGGGTGGTCGTATCGTGTACCACGCTCAGCGACGCGGAAAAAGCCACGCTGGGTGACACCAACCGCACCATGGCCGCGCGCGCGGCTGATGGTGTGCAGGACAACGCGCCGGCAGCCTACGCCATCTACATGTTCAACCCGGCCAGTCAGACCTGGCTCAACGTGGCCTCGCCGCCGCCGGGCTTCATGTACACCGACCCGGTCGCGCTGACCGCGCGCACCGAACCCAATGTCGTCGAGCCCACGACCGTGGACGCGGCGCTGGCGGCGCAGAACCTGGCCCTCATCGAAGTGCGCAGCGTGTATGACACCGACGGTCTGAACCGCATGGCCGAAGGCATGATGACTGCGTCCGACCGCATGTCCGATCGCGGAATCGGCTGCACACAAAACATCCCGCTGAAGGCACCCACCGACACCGCAGACACACGCAGCATGGTGGCCGACCTGGCGCGCCTGAAGAACCCCGCTGACGCCGCCTACAACTGCGCCCCGGCGCGCTTCGTGCGCGCCATGCGCGGCGTGCCACCACCCAGTGGCGGCATGGGCACGCGCCAGGCCATCGGCGAGACTGAATTCGAGCAGATGCAGATCCTGGGCTACGCGCCGATCGAACCCGACGGCAGCTTCAAACTGCAAGTGCCGGCCGACGTGCCACTGGCGCTGAGCGTGGTGGACGCGGACGGCCGCGCCATCCAGACCCATACCAACTGGATCCAGGTGCGCCCCGGTGAACGCCGCACCTGCGACGGCTGCCACAGCCCGCGCCGGGGCGCCGCGCTGAACAGCGGTGCGGTCGTCAACACGCTGGCGGCCGGCATCAAGGCTGCATTGTCTTCACAACACCAGAGCGGCGAGACGCTGGCTTCATTGCGCACGCGGCTGGACCCGACGGCGCTGACGCTGGCGACGAGCCCGGTGTTCACCGACTACTGGGCCGACACCGCGCAGGCCGGCGTCAGCGCCCGCGCGTCGATCTCGCTGCGCTACACCGGCAATCCGAACCCGGCTGACGACCTGGCCACCACCGTGCCCGTCAACGGCGTCATCAACTACCCCGAGCACATCCAGCCCCTGTGGACGCGCGCCCGTGGCCTGAACGGCAGCCAGACCTGCGTTGGCTGCCATGCCGACACGCTCAAGCTCGACCTGCGCGCCACGGTGTCGGGCACCGGGCGCCTGGTGTCGTATGAAGAGTTGCTGATGGGCGACCCGGTCATCGACGCCACCACAAACTTGCCCAAGGTCGTGCTGCGCCAAGGTGTGCCCGAAGTTGAACGTGGCGTGCCGCTGGTGGAAACCAGCTCGAGTGCCGCCAACACCGCCGGCCAGGCGCGCAAGAGCCGTTTGACGGAAATCATGTGGGGGCAGGCGCTGAAGGCAGGCACCGCAGCAGCCGTTGCGCATCCCACGCCACCGGCCACCGCGCCCAACCACGCCACGCTGCTGAACAAGGCCGAAAAACGCCTGCTGGCCGAATGGATGGACCTGGGCGGCCAGTACTACAACGACCCCTTCGACAGCAACAGCGGCGTGCGCACGGTGTCGGCGCTGAGCCAGGAAACCTTCCTGTCGCAGGTGCAGCCGATCCTGCGCGCACAGTGCGCCGGCTGCCACCAGGCGGGGCTGGGCAACCCGCGCAACCGCTTTGTGCTGACGGGCAGCGAAGAGGGCGACTTCAACGTCACGCTCAGCATGATCAACAACACCTGCACGCCGGCGGCCAACCCGCTGCTGGCGCGGCCGAGCACGGTGCCGCACCCCAGTGGCGAGCTGGCGCAGACAACGGCGCTGCTGCCGCTGGGCAGCAGCGGTTACAACAGCATTGCGGCCTGGATCACACGCGGCTGCCCCACTCAACAGTGACGCCAACAGTGACGCCAACAGCGACACCCACAGTGATGGCGCCCAGAACCCCATGACGAAACGCCTGAGAAGCCGCAGCTTCTTGATCCCGGCTGTCGCCGCCGCCATGCTCATTGCATGCGGCGGCGGCAGCCCGCTTGACAACCCCGACACGGTGGCCAACCCGCCCGGGGCGAGCGGGCAGAAGCTGTCCTTCGTGTACTTTCAGCGCTGTGTCAACCCGGTGCTGAACACACCGCTGCGCGCCGTCATCAACGGGGTCGTCACCACCAACACTTGCGCTGCAGCAGGCTGCCACGACAACACCAGCGGCACCGGTGGCGCGCTGCGCCTGTTTGGCACCGCGCCGCCGGCCGACCTGACGCTCGCGCCGGCCGCGCTGCGCACCAGCGACATGTTCAAGAACTACTATTCGTCGCTCGGCGAAACGGTGGTCGGCAGCCCCGACCAAAGCCGCCTCATCAACAAGCCGCTGGTGCGCGGTGTGTTGCACGGCGGTGGCCTGATCTTCGACACCCCCGACGACGCTGGCGCCAGGCTCATCCGGTACTGGATCAACCGTCCCATGCCGCAGGGCCAGGACGAATTCAGTGCCGCTGCCAACACGATGTTCACAAACGCAGACCCCGCCACTGGCGCCTGCATCAGCAATTGATGTTTTCACCTGCCCAAGCCTTGCGTGCGCTGGCCTGCGCCTGCGTGTGCAGCGTGGCCTTGTGCGCTGCTGCGCAGACGCTGCCAGTTGCCGAGCCAGTGCCTGCACCGTCCGCCCCGACAGCACTGATTGCACCCACGCTGGACACCCGCGCCGAGCGGCTGCGCGTGAACGCGCCATTCCTGGAAATGCACACCGGCCCGGGGCGCGGCTACCCGGTTTTCTACGTCGTCGAGCGGCGCCAGTGGATCACGGTGGAACTGCGCCGTACCGACTGGTACCGCGTGCGCGCCGAAGGTGGCCAGGTGGGCTGGGTGGCGCGCCAGCAGATGGAATCCACGCTGACCGAAGCGGGCGACGGCAAGACATTCCGCGACCTGGTGCTGGATGATTACCTCGGCCGCAAACTCGAATTCGGCGCCGCCTGGGGCCGCTTCAAGTCCGAGCCGATGCTCAAGCTGTGGACGCATTACCGCCTGGCCGATGCCGTCGGCATTGAAGTCAAACTGGGCCAGGTGCAGGGCGTGTTTTCGGGCACCGACTTCTGGGCTGTCAGCCTCACGTCCGAGCCCTGGTCAGACCGCCGCCTGTCACCGTTTTTCAGCGTTGGCCTGGGTAAGTTCAAGAACATCCCGAACGCCAGCCTGGTCAACGCCGCGCCCACCGACGCCAAGCTCGCGCACGCCACACTCGGCCTGCGCTGGTACCTGGGTACACGCTTCGTGGCGCGCATCGACGGGTCTCTGTACACCGCCTTTGTGGCCGACAACCGAAGCACCGAATACCGCGCCTTCACCGCCGGCATTGCCTTCTTCTTCTGAGCACCCCAATGCACGCACAGCCCGTCCTCACCCTCCTGGCCGCTACCGCGCTGTGTACCGCCGCTGCGGCGCAAAGCACAACGCCCGCAGGCACCGCTGAACAGGTCATCGTGCCGCAGGTCGAGCGGCGCGAGGTCAAGCGCCCCAGGTACCCGTCCAACGACTTCGCTTTCGGCCTTTACGCCGGCACCTACGCGACGCAGAACTTCGGCGCCAGCACGGTCAGCGGGCTGCGCGTGTCGTACCACGTCACCGAAGACATCTTCGTTGACGCGACACTTGGCCGCACCAAGGTCAGCGATGAAAACTTCCGCCAGATCCTGCCTGGCGGCATCTTCGTCAACCGCAGCGAAAAGCTCAGCTACTACGCCGTCAGTGCCGGCTACAACGTGCTGCCCGGTGAAGTCTTCTTCGGCCGCAACTTCGCCAAGGCGACGCAGGGCTACATCCTTGCCGGTGTCGGCAGCACCGACTTCGCGGGCCAGAAGCGGCAGACCCTGCACGCCGGCTTCGGCTTGCGGCTGATCGTGGCCGACTGGTTCAGCGTGCAGGCCGACGTGCGCGACCACATCTTCACGCTCGACCTGCTGGGCCGGCGCCAGAGCACGCAGAACCT
>JANNGN010000136.1:0-6935 GCA_031403895.1 Rubrivivax sp.
TGGGCGTGTAGGCCACCACGCAGCCGGTGTCCACCAGCAGCGTCTGGCCGGGCTGCAATTCGCGCCTGAGGACGGTGCCGCCAGCGTGTACGAAGGCCAGGCCGTCACCTTCGAGCTTTTGCATGATGAAGCCTTCACCGCCGAAGAATCCGGCGGACAGCTTCTGCTGCAAGGCAATGCCCAGCGAAACACCGCGCGCCGCGCACAGGAAGGCGTCGCGCTGGCAGATCAGCATGCCGCCAAGCTGGCGCAGATCCATCGGTAGGATCTTGCCCGGGTACGGCGCGCCGAAGGCCACGCGCTGCCTGGTGGCCGTGGCGTTGGTGTAAACAGTGGTGAAAAGCGATTCACCCGTTACCAGGCGCTTGCCCGCGCCCAGCAGCTTGCCGAAGAAGCCACCCGTCTGGCTGCTGCCGTCGCCAAACACGGTGTCCATGCCGATGCCGGCGTCCATGTAGAACATGCTGCCGGCTTCGCCCACCGCCGCTTCGCCGGGGTCGAGTTCGATCTCGACGTACTGCATCTCTGCGCCCTTGATCTCGTAGTCCACCACATCCATGGCCATCGCGGCGCTCCTGCGTCTATGCACAACGCCAGGATGGTACCGAATGGCCCATGACGGATTGGCCCGAGGGCAACCCCAGGGCGACCCTGTGGCGGTAGCAAAGCGTTGCAATGCAGCGGTGGCCGGTGGCGCAAAGCGTCCGGCCGAGCCAACACAATATTTCTGCATGAACAACACACCGGAAATCCTGGGCCTGGCCACTGCCGCACTGGGCGTGGCTGCCGCGTCGCTGACGGCCTTCGGGCAGCGCCAGCGGCGCTATGAGGGCTGGCGCTGGTGGGTGCTGGCGCTGTGGCTCACCACGTTGGGCGCGGCGATTGGCGCGCTGGGGGCCGGCAGCGTGGGCACGGCTGTGGCGGGGCTGCTGCTGATGCAGTGGCCGGTCGTCACGCTCACCGGGCTGCGCCGCTTCCACCCGCGCCAGGCCCTGCCGTGCAGTCAACGCCTGGACTGGGCGGTGCTGATTGGCGCCTTGCTGCTGTCGTCCGCCGTGGCCGTGCTGGAGCCGCAAAACCTGTGGCTGGCGGTGGCCTGCAGCACGGGCCTGCACCTGTACGCAGCCGCCGTCATCTTCCTGGGCCCGGCCGGGCGCGACTTCACCCCCGTGCGCTGCCTGGGTGCCGCCATGGCGCTGGTGGCCGTTGCACCAGCGCTGGCCGCGCTGGTGCGGGCCGACCTGCTGACCGCCCTGCCCGTGCGCACCGCCGCTGCCGTGTTGGGCGCGGTGGCCATGGCCTTCGTCGCCATCACGCTGGTTTGCGAGCGCACTGAACGCCAGCTGCGCGATTCGCGCCGCCGCCTGCGCGTGCTGGCCAACCAGGACACGCTGACCCAGGTGCCCAACCGCCGCCACTTCCAGGAACTGGCCAACGACGCGCTGCTGCAGGACGAGCCCGGCACTGCGGTGCTGCTGAACTTCGACGTTGTCCACTTCAAGCAGATCAACGACCTCTTCGGCCATGCGGCGGGTGACCGTGCGCTGTGCCTCGTGAGCAGCGCGATGCTTGAAAACCTGCGCGCGCTGGACTTGCCCGGCCGTCAGGGCGGCGACGAATTCGTGCTGCTGCTGCGCCGCGCCACCACCGAGCACGCCATGAGCGTGGCCGCACGCATCGTGGCCGAAGTGCAGCGGCGCGCACCGGGCCAGCAACTGCCCACGCTGTCGCTGAGCTTCGGCATGGTGCAGATCGGCTTTGGCGAAGGCATCAACGCCGCCATGCGCCGCGCCGACCAGGCCATGTACGAGGCCAAACGCCAGGGCCGATCGCGCGCCGTGGCGGCGGCGGGCAACGAAGCGCGGCCGGTGTTTTCGCAAAGCCAGCGGCTGGGGTTGATGCCGGCGTAGGCCGGGCGCAGGCCAGCGGCCGCCAGCCTGCGGCGAGCGCAAGCTGGCGATAATCCCGGCCCATGCTGCCCGCCGTCATTGCCATCAGCCTGGGCGCGGCGCTCGGCGCCCTGCTGCGCTGGGCCCTTGCAGTCGGGTTGAACCACCTCCTTCCGACCCTGCCATTGGGCACGCTGGTGGCCAACCTGGTGGGCGGCTACCTGATCGGCCTGGCGCTGGCGCTCTTTGCCCAGGCGCCGGAGCTGCCACCCGAGTGGCGGCTCTTCGTCATCACCGGCTTCCTCGGCGGCCTGACGACCTTCTCGACCTTCTCGGCCGAAGCCGTGGCCGCGCTGCAGCAGGGTCGGCTGGCCTGGGCGGCGGCCACCATCAGCACGCATGTGCTGGGCTCGCTTGGCCTGACGCTGCTGGGGCTGGCGACACCGGCATTGCTCAGGCGCTGATGCGGCCATGAGCGGCCATCGGCGCCAAGGGCCGGCTCATAGAATCCCGGTCATGAACAACGCACAGTTACTGGCCGAACACGGCCCCCGTGAGTCGATGGAATACGACGTCGTCGTCGTCGGTGGCGGGCCCGGCGGGCTGGCCACGGCCATCCGCTTGAAGCAGATCGACCCCGCGCTGTCGGTGGTGGTGCTGGAAAAAGGCTCGGAGCCGGGCGCGCACATCCTGTCTGGCGCGGTGATGGACCCGCGCGCGATGAACGAGCTGTTGCCCGACTGGAAAGAGCGCGGCGCGCCGCTCAACCAACCCGTCACCGCAGACGAAGTGCTGTTCCTGGGCGAGACATCCACCCAAGGCACACCGCAGTGGTTGATACCGGGCTGCTTTCACAACCACGGCAACTTCGTCATCAGCCTGGGCGCGGTGACGAAGTGGCTGGCTGAACAGGCCGAAGCGCTGGGCGTGGAGATATTTCCTGGCTTCAGCGCCGCCGAAGTGCTGTACACGCCAGACAACCGCGTGCGCGGTGTCGCCACCGGCAACCTCGGCGTCGGCAAGGACGGCGCAGCGCACGCCGGCTTTCAACTCGGCATGGAGCTGCTGGGCAAATACACGGTGTTTGCCGAAGGCGCACGCGGCCACCTGGGCCGGCAGCTGATCGCGCACTACCAGCTCGACGAAGGCCGCGACCCGCAGAGTTATGCCCTGGGCGTGAAAGAGCTGTGGGAGATCGACCCCGCGAAAGCGCGGCCCGGCCTGGTGCTGCACACCGCCGGCTGGCCGATGGACGAGCAGACCTATGGCGGCGGCTTCCTGTACCACCTGGAAGGCAACAAAGTCGCACTCGGCTTCGTCACCGGGCTGGACTACCAGAACCCCTGGATCAGCCCCTTCGAAGAGATGCAGCGCTGGAAGACCCACCCAAGCGTCCGCGCCCACATCGAAGGTGGCAAGCGCATTGGCTACGGCGCACGCGCCATCACGGCGGGCGGCCTGCTGAGCATCCCGAAGCTCGTGTTCCCGGGCGGTGCGCTGGTGGGCTGCGAAGCCGGCATGCTGAATGCAGCGCGCATCAAGGGCAGCCATGCCGCCATCAAGACCGGCATGCTGGCGGCAGAGGCCGCCGCCGCTGCGCTGAAGGCGGGCCGCAGCCACGACGCGTTGGAGGCCTACCCTGTGGCCTTCGAGAAGAGCTGGCTCTTTGAGGAGCTGAACCTCAGCCGCAACTTCAAGCAGTGGTTCAAGCAGGGCAACACCGTCGGCACGCTGATGACGGGCATCGAGCAGTGGCTGCTGCCCAAGCTCGGCCTGAAGAGCCCGCCGTGGACGATTCACCGCAGCACGCCCGACCACGCGCGCCTGCACGCCGCCAGCCAGATACCCGCCATCCGCTACCCCAGGCCCGACGGCAAGCTGACTTTCGACCGATTGAGTTCGGTCTTCATCAGCAACACCAACCACGAAGAAAACCAGCCCGCGCACCTGACGCTGAAGGATGCGTCGGTGCCGGTGGCCATCAACCTGGCGCTCTACGCCGGGCCCGAGAGCCGCTACTGCCCTGCCGGCGTGTATGAGTACCTCAACACCAGCGGCGAAGATCACCTGGTCATCAACGCGCAGAACTGCGTGCATTGCAAGACCTGCGACATCAAGGACCCGACGCAGAACATCGTGTGGGTGACGCCAGAAGGTGGTGGCGGGCCCAACTACGCGGGGATGTGAGGGGCAGCGGCCCGCAACAGGCCCTGCACCGCCTGATTCACGCAGGGACCAGGCGCGCGGTGCCTGGCAAACCACCCACCACCACGACCCGCAAAGCCCGCTTGAGCGCATCGGCCTGACGCGCCAGCCGATCCAGTGCACGGCGGCCCGCCGCGTCGGGGTCGCCGTCGATGACGATGAGCGTGGCACGCCGCGGCACGAAGCCGGCCAGCGCGCCCGGGTCGCGCGCCCAGCCAGCGTCCCACGCATCGCCGGCCTGCAGCGGCCGCCACCAGGCCCGGTCGGCGATCTGCGCGCGCGCCCGGATGCGCAGCCGGCCGGCGGCCGAGGCGGCATCGGCCAGGCACCAGCTGCCGTCCAGTTGCAGGCAGGCCCGCCGCGCGACTTCGGCGTCGTCCACCTGCAGCACACCGAAGGGCCACTCGATGCGGGCCGGTTCCCAGGGCTGTGTCCAGGGCCGGGTGGCCGGCCCGGCACCCAGGCGGCACGCGGCCACCAGCGCTTCGGTGCGCGGGCAGCTGCGCGTGCGCACCGACGACGGCACCACGGGTTGCAAACGGGCGTTGTCGAAGCTGACGAGATACGGATGACGCATGGGCGCCGAGTCTAAGCAGCGTGGCCGCCCGGCAAGCCGTCGGTCCCGGGGCGTGCGTCAGACGAGGAAATAGTCGATGAAGGTGTTGGTCGCCCAGACTCGCGCCGCCGCAGCCTTGGCCGACAACGGCTCATTGATGTCGGAGATCACGACCCGCCCGTTGGCACGCACGCCAAGCGCCTTGAACAGCTGTGGCGCCGGCATGGCCCAGCCGCCATGTTCCTTCGGGCCCTGGTTGCGGGCGGTTTCCTTGTCCAGCGCAATGAAGGCCACCAGGTCTTCGCGCTGCATCAGCTCCAGGCCGCCGGTTTTGAGGGTGGCGTTGTGGCTGCAGTGGTGGCCGACCTTGTAGAACACCGTGCGGCGCAGCAGGTCCAGCGCCGGCAGCGCCTTGGCCTGGCCGGGGACATCGAATTTGAGCGTCTTCCACGACAGCCAGCTACCGACCTGCGCATCGGCCACGAACAGCAGCACCTCGCGCTTGCTGACAAATTCAAAAGCCAGCACCAGGCTGGTGTTGTTGGTGTCGTTGTCGAGGTCCAGCGCCAACTGGCCGAAGCCGCCCAGCCAGTCGTCGTCGATGCGGCGCCAGCTCTGCTGCGGATCGTCGTAGCGGGACTGCACGCCGCGCATGATCTTGGCGAAATAGCGGTTGCTGATCGCGACCTTTTTCCCCTGGGGAAACAGCTTGCGCGAGACCCGATGCTCGGGTGAAAAGGGCTGAAAGCGGTCGGCCACGGGGTCGGCCGTGGTGGCCCCTGTGTTGGACATTGCGGGCACGGCCGCAGCCAGCGCGTCGATGGCCGCTGCGCCCGCGCCGCCCAGGTGGTACACGACATCGTCGCTTTTCATGCGCTCGGTGACGGCGCTGGTTTTCAGCATCGAAGGGTCGCGCGGCGGGCCCAGCACATAGACGCGCACGTCTTCCACGTCGCCCAGCGCAAAGGGCTCGCCACCGGGCTCCAGAAACCGCAGCGCATTGGCCTTGCGGCCGCGCAGCTTGAGGTACTCCATCGCGTCAGCCACGCGGCGCTGATCGGTGGAATCGTCGTCGTCACTGAAGCCCAGCAGCGACGGCACGTGACGCAGCGGCCCGCCGGCGACCGCCAGCGGGCTTGCCGCCAGCGCCGCCTTCAGCGTTTTGAGCGCGGACTTGCGCGTTTCCTTGATCTTGCGGATTTCGGGCTGGCCCAGGTTTTCGGTCCAGGCCAGCCACACGGCGCCGAAGTCGAAGTCGCTGTTGAAGACCTCTCGTGCCTGGTTGAAGCCCGACACATGGTCCTTGTGTTCATGGGTGCCCACCACCACGTCAAGCCGCGCCTTGGCGTTCGGCACGGCATTGCCGGCACCGTCGCGCACGGTGTCGCGGATGTGTTCCACCACGGCGCTCATCTGGCCCTTGTTGCGCGCCAGTGCGCCGCAGTCGATGAGCATGTTGAATGGCGACTGGCCATGGCGCGGAAAGGTGAGCAGGAAACAGTCACCCAGGCCATGTCGGTACATGCGCACGCGGGCCCGGTACTGTGCCGGGCTGCCGGGGGCCCGCAGCGCGGTGCTGGCAGCGACTGGAGCGGTGGTGGCCGCATGGGTCGCAGCGGCAGCGCGCTTGACGGGTTTGGCCGGCGTGACCGGCTTGACGGGCTTGACTGTCTTGAGGGACTTGGCGGCCATGCGCTTGCTCCCGCCTCAGGCGCCGCTGCGGTGCAGGGCGGCAAAAGGCTCGGTCGAGGGGCTGAAATAGGTTGCTGACAATGACTGGCGCTGCTCTTGCGATTCTCGAAATGCCACCGTCCGCGCAATGCGCTGCCGATCCTTCAGGCCTTTGCGGATGACGTAGCTGATCCCCGCGTTGTCGAGGTCGATGACCAGCGTGCTGCCGCAACGGATGACCTGCTCGTCAACCTTCTCGGATTGCAGAATAGTGATGAACACCTGGTTGAGGATCTGTCCGTCTTCGTTGAGCCGGCGTGACTCTCGAAACGAGTGGACGCTGAACTTGGGCAGCCCATCGCGTTGCTGGCGCACGCTGTCGGGGGTGTTTTCGCCCGACAGTGCCAAGCCGGTCAGGCGTTCGATCAAGATCGCCTTCGACAGGTATTCGGCAATCACGCCGTGCAAGCGGACGCGGATGTCGCGGGTCTCCTTCCATATCTCGCAGCGGGTTTCGAGGTACCGCAATTTATTGACCGCCTGGCGCATTTCCAGGTGGTCGATGAAGTCGCGGAACCTGCTCTTCAACTCGCCCGGTGCGAAACCGGGGTCGG
>JANNGN010000137.1:0-4055 GCA_031403895.1 Rubrivivax sp.
GAGCTGGGCCTGAAGACGCTGGTCGGCGCGTGGCTGGGCACCGATGCCCAGATCAACGAACGCGAAATCCAGGGTCTCATCGACGTGGCGCGCGCGGGCCATGCACACATCGTGGCCGTGGGCAACGAAGTGCTGCTGCGCGAAGACATGGACGAAGACACGCTGCTGGCCCACATCCAGCGCGTGAAGGACGCGTTGCGCGACATCGCTCCCGCGGTGCCGGTGGGTTATGTCGATGCCTACTACCTGTTCGAAAAACACCCGCGCATCACCGCCGCATGCGACGTTGTGCTGAGCAACTGCTACCCCTTCTGGGAAGGCTGCCCGCTTGAAGGCGCGCTGGCCACCATGCAAAACATGATGGAGCGCACAAGGGCTGCCGCGCCGGGCAAGCGCATCATCATCAGCGAAACCGGCTGGCCCGACCAGGGCAGCGCGTTCCACGGCGCGGTGCCGTCGGCAGCAGCCGCGATGCGCTACTTCATCGACACCATGCGCTGGGCTGAGGAGGACGGCATCGAGCTCTTCTACTTCGCAGCTTTCGACGAAGACTGGAAGGTCGGTGCCGAAGGCGACGTGGGCGCGTTCTGGGGGCTGTGGGACAAGGACGCCGTGCTCAAGTTCGGGTCATGAGCTGCAAGCCAATCGCCATGCAATTGCCCAGCGGCAATGCCATCTGCTATTCCGGTTACCGGCATGGCCAGAGCCCGGACAGCAAGGTGTACCCAAGCCTGGCCCAGATCCGCCAAGACCTGCTCATCCTGCAAGGGCAGTGGCAGCTTTTGCGCCTGTACGACTGCAGCCTGCATGCGCAGCGTGTGCTGCAGGTGATCCAGGAAGACGGGCTCGATTTCCGCGTCATGCTCGGTGCCTATCTCGGCGCAGAAGCCAGCAACCCCGGCTGCCCCTGGGGCGCCAGTTTCAGCCCCGGGCAGTTGCAGGCCAACCGGCAGGAGAACGAGGCCGAATTGCAGCGCTTGATCGCGCTGGCGCAGCAGCATGAAGAGCGGGTGTTCTCGGTGGCCGTGGGCAATGAAGCCACGGTGGACTGGACCGACCACCTGGTGCCCGTGCCGCGCATGATCGAACACGTTCGGCGCGTGAAGGCGGGCGTGCGCCAGCCGGTGACCTTCTGTGAAAACTACGTGCCCTGGCAGAACAAGCTGCAGCCGCTGGTGGCGGAGCTGGACTTCATCTCGCTGCACACCTATCCGCTGTGGGAATACAAGTCCATTGACGAGGCGCTGGGCTACACGCGCGCCAACCTGGCCAGCGTGGCCGACTTGCACCCGGGCAAGCCCATCGTCATCACCGAAGCCGGCTGGGCCACGCGCAGCAACGGCCGCGGCATGCACGCCGAGCACGCCACCGAGGCGCTGCAGGCCGTGTACTGCAAGGCGCTGCTGGACTGGGCACGGCAGGCCGGCATTTTGTGTTTTGTGTTCGAAGCTTTTGACGAGCCGTGGAAAGGCTCGCCCGACCCGCTGGAGCCCGAAAAGCATTGGGGCCTCTACACCGTGGACCGGCAGCCCAAGCGCGTGGTGCAAACGCTGTCTTCGGGCGTTGCACCGCGCCAGGCGGCCTGAGAGATGCCTGTCAGAGCGCCGTCTCGGCCCGACCGCAGATCAAACCCGCTCCACCACCAGCGCTATGCCCTGCCCCACGCCGATGCACATCGTACACAGCGCATAACGCCCACCCAGCCGGTGCAACTGGCTGACGGCGGTGGTGACGAGCCGCGCACCGCTGGCGCCCAGTGGGTGGCCGAGTGCGATGGCGCCGCCCCAGGCGTTGACACGCGGGTCGTCGTCTTGCAGACCCAAATCGCGCAGAACCGCCAGGCCTTGCGCGGCAAAGGCTTCGTTGAGTTCGATCACGTCCATCTGCGCGAGTGACAGGCCGGTGAGTTCCAGCACTTTGCGCGTGGCCGGCGCCGGGCCGAAGCCCATGATGCGCGGCGCCAGGCCGGCGGTGGCCATGCCCACCACACGCGCTCTCGGCGTCAGGCCATGGCGCGCGGCTGCGGCTTCGCTGGCCAGCAGCAGCGCGCAGGCGCCGTCGTTCACGCCGCTGGCGTTGCCGGCAGTGACGCTGCCGTCAGGGCGCACCACGCCTTTCAATTTGGCGAGAGCCTCAAGGCTGGTCTCACGCGGGTGTTCGTCTTTGTCGACGATGAGCGGCTCGCCTTTTTTCTGTGCGATGCGCACCGGCGTGATCTCGGCCGCCAGGTGGCCGGCCTGCTGCGCTTTCACGGCGTTCAGCTGTGACCGCAACGCCATGCGGTCCTGCGCCTCGCGTTCGATTTTGAAGTCGGTGGCCACGTTCTCGGCTGTCTCCGGCATGCTGTCCACGCCGTAGAGTTCTTTCATGCGCTTGTTGACGAAGCGCCAGCCTATTGTTGTGTCATAGACCGCGTTGTTGCGGCTGAAAGCGGTCTCGGCCTTCGGGCTAACGAAGGGCGCGCGGCTCATGCTTTCCACGCCGCCAGCGATCATCAGTTGCGCTTCGCCGCACCTGATGGCGCGTGCTGCCGTGCCCACCGCGTCCATGCCGCTGCCGCAGAGGCGGTTGATGGTGGCGCCTGGCACGTCTTGCGGCAGGCCGGCCAGCAATGCCGCCATGCGCGCGACGTTGCGGTTGTCTTCGCCGGCCTGGTTGGCGCAGCCGTAGAGGACGTCGGTGACAGCCGCCCAGTCAACCTTTGGGTTGCGCGCCATCAGCGCCGCGATGGGAATGGCGCCGAGGTCGTCGGTGCGCACCGAAGACAGCGCGCCGCCATAACGGCCGAAAGGCGTGCGGATGGCGTCACAGATGAAGGCTTGGGTCATGTCGATTCCTGGAGTGTGTTGCTGCGGCGGCGCAGCCACGGGCTGACGCGGTAGCGCTCGCCGCGGTAATGGTGGTCCAGCGTGTCGATCAGTCGCGCCACGTCGATTTCATTCCAGCCGGCCAGCCATTCGAAAGGGCCGGCCGGATAGTTCACGCCCAGCTTCATGGCGGCATCAGCGCCTTCGGGCGTACACACGCCTTGCAGCACGGCGTCTGCCGCTTCGTTGATGAGCATGGCCACCGTGCGCGCAACGACGAGCCCCGGCGTGTCGGCCACTGGCAGCGGTGTGAAGCCAAGAGCCGCCAGCCACGCCGCGCTCTGTGCGCGCCAGGCGGGGCTGGCGGTGTCAGCCACGGCGAAGGCCAGTGCGGTGCCGGGCGGGCTGGGCAGGGTGACCGGGCGGTCGAAGACGGCGACATCGGCCACGCGCAGTTCTGCCGCCAATTCGCCCGCCGTGCGGCCGCTGCTCATGACGAGGTGCGCGCCGTCGATCACCAGGCCGGTCCAGCCGCTGTTGCGCAGCCGCGCCGGGCCCCACCCTTGCGGCGCGAGCGCTTGCGTGGCCGCCTGCTCCAGGTGATCGGCGATAGCGTTGTCGCCCTGCACGGTGACTTCGCGCGCGCTGTGCGGCGCGTCGTGTACGGCCACCGGCAACGCGGCCTCAGTCTCGGGGTAGCGGAAAAAGCCGCGCCCACTTTTGCGCCCGAGCAGGCCGCCATCGACCATCTCGCGTTGCACCAAACTCGGCTGGTAGCGTTTGTCGTAAAAGTTGGCTTCGAAGACTGAATTCGTGACCGCGAAGTTGGTGTCGTGGCCGATCAGGTCCATCAGCTCGCAAGGCCCCATGCGGAAACCTGCACCACGCAGGCAGGCGTCCAGCACGGCCGGCGTGGCGGCTTGTTCCAGCAACAACGCCAGCGCTTCGGCGTAGTAGGGCCGATTGATGCGATTGACGATGAAGCCGGGCGTGCTTCTGGTGTGTACCGGCACCTTGCCCCAGGCCTTGCTGAGCGCGAAGATGGCGTCGGCGACGATGCTGTCGGTGTGCAGGCCCGACACCACCTCGACCAGCTTCATCAGCGGCACCGGGTTGAAGAAGTGCAGGCCCACGAGTCGGCCCGGGTGGGCCAAGCCATTGGCGATGGCCGTGACGCTGATCGACGAGGTGTTGGTGGCCAGCACGCACTGCGGCGACACGATGGCCTCTATCTGCTTGAAGAGCGCG
>JANNGN010000138.1:0-4170 GCA_031403895.1 Rubrivivax sp.
GCGGCGGTCGAGGTCGATCTCGATGCCCTCGAAGCGCAGCTGGCGCACCGTGCCGGGTGGGGCCACCACGCGGCGCAGGATGGTCTGGATGCGCGCCAGCAGCTCGCGCGGCTCGAAGGGTTTGGGCAGGTAGTCGTCGGCGCCGAGTTCCAAGCCGACGATGCGGTCCATCGGCTCGCCGCGCGCGGTCAGCATCAAGAGCGGCAGGCGGCGCGTGCGCGCCTCGGCGCGCAGCGCGCGCGTGAACGCGAGGCCATCGCCGTCGGGCAGCATGAGGTCGAGCAGCAGGGCGTCGAAGCTGCTCGCGGCCAGGCGCTCGCGGCCGTCGGCCAGCGTCGGCGCGACCTCGATCTCGAAGCCTGCCGCGCGCAGGTAGTCGCTGACCATCGCCGCAAGGCGGGCGTCGTCGTCGATCAGCAGCAGTTGGCTCGTCAAGCGTTGGCCCCGTTCAGGCAAGACGGCCGTGGCAACGGGTGGCGCCACGGCGCTTGCCGCCGCAGGATAGCGGCGTTGCGTTCAACGCGGCGCGCGTTCGGCGCTGTCGCGCTCGGCACGGTGGCGCTCCATCATGGCGCGGCGCTGCGTCATGCGGTCGGACAAGGTCTTGCGCTGCTCGGGCGTGAGCACGCGGCTCACGTCCAGCATGAGCTGCAGCGTGCGTTTGCTGGCCTGGTCGTGCTGGGCCAGCATCTGCACGCGCAGGGCTTCGGCGGCGCGTGCGTCCACCGTGGGCTGCGCGAAGACGGCCTGGCTCTGCTGATGCAGCTTGCGACTGGCGTCGCGCTGCGCGGCCATGTCGGCCTTGGCGGCTTGCAGGATCTGCTGCACCTGCGCACGCTGGTCTGGCGTGGCGTTGACGGTGTCCAGCAAACGCTCGGCATGGCGCGCGTCGAGCAGGCCCATGCCGGGGCCACTGCGCCCGCCAGGGCCACCATGACCGTCATGCGGCGCGGCCAGCACCGTCTGCGACAAACCGCCGGCCAGCGCAATCACGGCCGTGGCGACGAGCAGACGCAGGGCACGCGGGGTGCGGGAGGGGGACTGGGAAGAATCGCGGAAAGAGTCGCGGAAAGAGTCGCGAGAAGCAACACGGGTCGTGGACATCAAGGTCTCCTGAATCGAGGGATTCGATGAGCCAGATGGTGCCGGCCCCCCGTATCGCCCCGGTGCCGGCGGCGTAAAGAACTGTGCCCGCGCCGTAGGGGCTCAAGGGCTGTCCGCAGGCTCCACGCGCATCAGCCGGCGCTGCAGTGTGAAGCCCGGCGCGGCGCTGCGCAGGTCCAGCCGCAGCAGCACGCCGCTGCTGCGGTCCACCACCAGGGCGCCTTCGACACGGGTGAAGGAATCGGCGTGTTGCGCGTCGCCAAAGATCTCCAGCACCGCCGCGTCGAAGCGCCGCCCAGCCACGAAGTGCGGCCCCACCGCCACCACCTGGGCGCGCAGGCGGGCGCGCGATTGCGGGTCGCCCACCACCACCATGTCGCCGCCCGTCACCTGCCCCAGCACCAGTTCACGGCGCAGCAGGTGCGGCCAACGCAGCGCGCCGCTGGGCGCGGCCACGACATTGCCGGCGCGGTCCTGGCGCCAGGTGCCTGCAACGACGGCCGCGTCGGCCTTGCCGACCTTGGCCGCCGCAGCCGGCTCGACCTGGAATTCAAACTCATCGCGGCGCAGCGCCACCACGCGCAGCGCCCATTCAACGGCGGCGTGGCGCGGGTCCGTGCGGTCTTCGTACACCAGCCGTTCACCCAGCGCCACGGGCAGGCCGGCGGCACGCGCGGCTGGCAGGTCGGCACCCAGGGCCGGGCAGGACTTGTAGCGCGCGGCGGTTTGCAGCGCCTCGAAGCGGCCCTTCAGCCGCGCCAGCTCGGCCGCTTCAAGCCCCGCCGGCCGCATGGCCAGGATCGCCGGCCAGAACACCGTGAGGCCCACGCCCAGCGCCAGGATGTTGTTGCCCGCCAGTTCGTCCACCGCGTAGGCCACGTCAGCGGCACGCTGCTGCACCCGGTCTTGTTCGTCGTCGATGCGCAGGCAGTCCCAGGCCAGGAAGTCGGCCGGGTTGGCCGGCGCCGGCAACACGTCAACGGCACGCGTGGCGCAGCCGGCCGCCGCAATGGCCAGGGCGCAAACTGCAACGCTAAGTGCCAGCCTCTTCATCAAGGCGCTGATTGTGCCGGCTTGTGGGCCGCGCCAGACTGCGCGCCCGGCCGGGCCCCGGCTACAGTGGGCGCACAGGCTCCTGCGCCAGCCGCTGCGCCATCCACCGCCCCACCCACTGCCCGATTCATTGCCCCAACCATTGCCCCAACCATTACCCCATGTGTACCCGCTACATCACCCCCGAAACTGGTGACATCGAACGCCACTGGCACGTCGGCGCGCGCCAACCGGTGCGCTGGGTACACGACATGTTTCCACGTTATGCAGGACCGTTCATCCGCGCTTCGCGCGACCGCGCCAGCGCAGGGCGCGAACTGGTCGTCGGCCAGTGGTCCCTGGTGCCCTGGTTCGCCAAGACCGCCAAGCTCAGCTATCCCACCTGCAACGCACGCGCTGAAGAACTGGCCGCCAAGGCCAGCTACAAACTGCCGTGGGCGCGCGCCCAGCGCTGCATCATCCCGGCTGCGGCCTTCTTCGAACCCAACTGGGAAAGCGGGAAACACGTGCCCTGGCGCTTCACACGGGCCGACGGCACACCCTGGGGACTGGCAGGTTTGTGGAACACCTGGGTTGACAAGACCAGCGGCGAAGTGGTCGAGAGCTACACCATGCTGACCCTCAACGCCGACGCGCACCCGCTGATGCGGCGCATGCACAAGCCCGACCCCAAGCTAACGCCCGATCAGCAGGACAAACGTTGCGTGGTGCCGATCGAGGCTGAAGACGTGGACGCCTGGCTCACGGCGCCGGTGGCGCAGGCAGCGCAGCTGCTGCGGCTGGCGCACGCGGATGTGTTTGTGGCGGCGGCTGCGCCAGGCTGAAAAGACTTGGTGCTGCGATGGTGCTTGCTCGATCCGGGCCGTTGTTGGCGCGGCAAGGCACGGTCCTGAATGGCCCCTGACCGGCACTCTTGCGCGGCCAGCTACCTGACCGGGATCGGCATCGAGCGATCGACCGCAACGACGCTGACGCTGTTCTGCGGCGAGCCCTCGATCAAGCGGTCCGAGTAGCTCAGGTACACGAGCGTGTTGCGCTTGGCGTCAACCATGCGCACCACCCGCAGCTTCTTGAAGACCAGCGAGATGCGTTCGCTGAACATCTCCTCCTGGCGCTTCAGGGGCTCGCGGAAGCTGATCGGGCCCACCTGGCGGCAGGCGATGGAGGCCTCGGCCTTGTCCTCGGCCAAGCCGACAGCCCCCTTGATGCCACCGGTCTTGGCGCGCGAGACATAGCAGGTCACGCCGTTGACCTTCGGGTCGTCGTGGGCATCGACCACGATCTTGTGATCTGGGCCGATCAGCTTGAAGACGGTATCGACTTCGCCGATGGGCTCTGCCAGGGCAGGGACGGACAGGGCCGCCACGACAAGGGGGATGAGGCTTTTCATGGCGGCAATGTGGTCCGGGCGGTGGTCGCCACCTGGCGGAAAGGGAGGGATTCGAACCCTCGGTACTGGAGACCAGTACACCGGATTTCGAGTCCGGCGCATTCGACCACTCTGCCACCTTTCCGGGGTACTGCTGCGTGTGGTCTCGCGTGAGCGAAGCGGCGGATTCTAGTGCAGTGTTTCAGGCCCTCATGACTGCCTGCCCACCCAGGTACGGCCGCAAGGCCACCGGCAGGTGGATCGAGCCGTCAGGCTGCTGGTGGTTTTCCAGCACCGCCACCAGCGCCCGGCCGACGGCCAGGCCGGATCCGTTGAGCGTATGTACGAACTCGGGCTTGCCTTGCTGTCCGTTCACAAGAGGGCGAAAACGCGCCTGCATGCGCCGCGCCTGGAAGGCGTCGCAGTTGCTGCACGAGCTGATTTCGCGGTAGGTGTCCTGCGCCGGCAGCCACACCTCCAGGTCGTAGGTCTTGCTGGCGCCGAAACCCATGTCACCGCAGCTCAGCGCCACCACGCGGTAGGGCAGTTCCAGCTTGCGCAGGATGGCCTCGGCGTGGCCCACCATCGCCTCGAGCGTGGCCTCGCTTTGGTCGGGGTGCACGATCTGCACCATCTCGACCTTG
>JANNGN010000139.1:0-1979 GCA_031403895.1 Rubrivivax sp.
CCTGACCGGTGACGCCTACCTGGTCGATGAGGACGGCCAGTTTGTCTATCAGGCGCGCACCGACGACATGATCATCTCGGGCGGCTACAACATCGCCGGCCCCGAGGTCGAAGGCGCGCTGCTGCTGCACCCGGCAGTGGCTGAATGTGGCGTCATCGGCCAGGCCGACGCGGAGCGCGGCATGGTCGTCAAAGCCTTCGTGGTGCTGCGGCCCGGCCACGAGGGCAGTGCCGAAATGGTCAAGACGCTGCAGGATTTTGTGAAACGGGCCATCGCGCCGTACAAGTACCCGCGCGAGATCGAATTCCGCGCCAGCCTGCCGCGCACCGAAACCGGCAAGCTGCAACGCTTCAGGCTGAAAGCGGGCGGCTGAGTGCCCTTGGCCGATCAGGCCGCGGTGGCACCCGCCGCAGACGGCTTCGCGGCACGGCGGCCGTAGGTCAGGCGGGCCCACAGCGCTTCCATCGGGCCGCGCTCGTGCGTCTTCAGCCACCAGTAGCTCCAGGGCACCTGGATGAAAAAGAAGATCGCCACCGACAGTGCCAGCCCCGCCGCTGGCCCCACCTTCGCCCACAGGCCGAAGCCCCAGCCGTAGAAGAGCGTGGTGCAGATGGCGGTCTGCATCAGGTAGTTGGTCAGTGGCATGCGACCGGCCAGCTCGAAGGGCTTGAACAGCGGCTTCCACGACGGGCGGTGGAACAGCTGCACGATCAACAGCACATAGAACACCATCACCATCGGCCGCGAGACGTTGTAGCAAAGCCCGGCGAAGGTCTTGATGAGTGAAGGGCCGGGCGCGCGGTTGGCTTCCCAGATCATGATTGCCGTGGCCGACAGTGACAGGCCCACCACCAGCATGACCCAGGTCAGGCGCCGGATCTGCGGCATCAGCTCGGGGATGCGCTGCGCCCAGCGGCGCCGGCCGGCCAGCACGCCCAGCAGCATCGTCAGCGTCATCGACACGTACCAGCCGAAGGTGCCCCACAGCGAGTAGAGGTCGCCATACTCAAAGGCCATGATGTGCAGGTTCTGGCGCGCCGTGTCCAGGAAGCTGCCGCCACCAAAGGCGGCGTCACCGGTGGTGGCGAAGCCCTTCGCGATGGCCACCCGGCTGGCGGTGAATTCCTTCGTCACGAAAGCCACGCGCAAGAGGCTGGCCAGCAGCGGATAGACGATGCAGCCACCCATGATCATCACGAGGCCGCGGTCACTGACACGCCGCAGCCCGAACAGCAGCACGATGCCGAGCAGCGCATACACGTGCAACACGTCGCCAAACCAGAACACGCAGGCGTGCAGCACGCCCAGCACCAAGAGCACCAGCAGCCGGCGCAGGTACAGGCTGTCGGCGTGCAGCGGATCCTGCTGCTGCATGCGCGCAAACTGCAGCGTGAACCCAAGGCCGAAGAGCACGCTGAAGAGGCTGTTGAATTTGCCCGAGAAGAGCGCGTCGCGCACCTGCTCGGCGACCTGGTCAACTTGTGAAGGCCAGTAGTGCGAGCCATCGGCCTCGTGCCAGCCGCTGTAGCTGAAGCCGGGCATGTTCATGATCAGGATGCCCATCAGCGCAAAGCCACGCAGCACGTCCAGAGTGGCGAAACGTTCGGATGCCGGCAGGCCGACCGGTGTGGTGCTTGACATGGTGCGAGGCTCCCTGGGCGTGCCGACTGCGGTGGTCTGAACGAGCGGCATGATGCGCCGGCTGTTCGGATTTGTGTATCCCCAAGCCCCGTTCAGACGGGCTATGCCTTCCGATGCAGACATCGGCGGCTCATGCTGTCAATCGCCGCCCGCTCAGGGCCTCAGCGGCCAGTGGCGACCAGCCCGAACAACTCGGCCACCGCCTGCCGGTACTGCGCCTGCCCAACCGAATTGGTGTTGTGGTGCGAGCCACCTTGCACCAACACGAAGCGTTTTGGTTCCACCGCGCGCTCGAACAGCAAACGCCCCAGGTCGGGCCGTATCAAGGTGTCGTCGCT
>JANNGN010000140.1:0-4094 GCA_031403895.1 Rubrivivax sp.
GCCAGCTGGCCGGTGTAGATGGGATGGTCTTCGCCCAGGTCCGCCAGCCTGTTTCCCAGCACGAAACGGCGCACGAGCGATTTGATGCCGTCGGCGCCGACCAGCAATTCCACCTCCACGACGTTGCCGTCGTCGAAGCCCACCTGCACATGGTCTGCGTGTTCTTCGATGTGCGTCGCCCGCGCGCCCAACACCAGCGCCTGCGCGTCCAGCGCCAGCACGGCGTCTTGCAGCGCACGGTGCAGGTCGGCGCGGTGCAGCTGGAAGTACGGCGCGCCGTGCTTGGCTTCGTGCGCCGCGCCCAGCGGCAGGCGGTGCAGCATCTCGCCGCTGTCGAAGCGGCGGAACTCGAAGGCCAGCGGGCGCACCGCCACCGGCTCCAGCGCCGGGCGCAGGCCCAGGCGGTCGAGCACCTTCATCGCGTTGGCGCTCATCTGGATGCCCGCGCCCACCTCGCCGAGTTGCGCCGACTGTTCGTACACGCGCACGCGGTGGCCGCGTTGCAGCAGCGCGGCGGCTGCAGCCAGGCCGCCGAGGCCGGCGCCGATGATGGCGATGTCCATGCCGAGCGCGCTCAGTTGCTCAGTTAGTTACTCAGTCAGCCTGGATCGCCTGCGCCTTCACGACCTGGGCCCAGCGCGCAGCGTCACTGGCGATCAGGCGGCGGAACTCTTCGGCGCTGCTGTGTGCGGGGCTCATGCCCTGGGTCTCGAAGGCGGCCCTGACATCGGGCAGCGCCAGGATGCCCTTGAGTTCGGCGTTCAGCCGGTCGAGCAGCGCGCGCGGCGTGCCGGCGGGAGCAAGCACGCCGTACCACATCTCCACGTCCAGTTCACCCAGGCCCAGCGTGCGCAGCGGCGGCACATCGGGCAGCAGCGGGTGTGGCTTGTCGCTGCTGATGCCCAGGGCATTCAGCTTGCCCGCCTTGACGTGTTGCAGCGCGACGTGGATGGGCAGGAACATCAGATCGACCTGGCCGCCGAGCAGGTCGGTCAGCGCCGGTGCCGTGCCGCGGTAGGGGATGTGCGTGATGTAGAGCCGCGCCTGGTTCTTCAGCAGCTCCATCGCCAGGTGGTGCGGCGTGCCAGCGCCGGGTGATGCGTAGTTCAGCGCGCCCGGCCTCGCTTTGGCGCGCGCCACCAGTTCCTTCGCCGATGTGATGTTGCAGGCCTTGCTGGTGACCAGCAGCAGCTGGCCCCAGCTCGTCAGCGACACCGGCTCCAGGTCCTTCACCACGTCGAAGGCCAGCTTCGGGAAGAGCGCGCGGTTCATGACCATCGTGTTGACGGTGACGAGCAGCGTGCTGCCGTCGGCGGCTGCGCGCACCACGGCTTCGGTGCCCAGGTTGCCCGACGCGCCGGCGCGGTTGTCCACCAGCACCGGGCGGCTCAGGCGCTCGGACAGCTTGGGCGCGATCTGGCGTGCGATGAGGTCGATGCCGGTGCCCGGTGTGAAGGGCACGATCAGGCGCAGTGGCGTTGGCAAGGGCGCGGCGCCAGTGCTGGTTTGCGCGAAAGCGCGGGGCCAGGCCACGGCCCCGGCCCCGCTGGCCAGGGCCTGCAAAACAAGGCGGCGATTGACGTCAAATGGTGCGAGCATGGTGCCGATCTTAGGGTTGCGACAAGCGAGCGCCATAGGTGTCAATCAGGGCGCCGCGTGATGGCGCATGGCTGCACGCGGTGCTGCGTGTCTGGCATCCCATCTGCCATCCTGGGGATGGAATTCACGCTCAAGGGGCGCACCATCGGCCCGCTGCAAAACGAATGGAGTTGTGACGTGACCCTGACTCACCGCTGGACTCGGTTCCGGCCTCGGTTCCGGACTCGGTCCTGGCCTCGGTTCCGTCCTCGGTTCCGGCCACTACCGGGCAGACATTGCAGCCTCAGCCACCCGCATGCCGGCGTGCGCTGGTTGACCCCTTCCGAGCGATGAGCCAGCCCGCCTGGGCGCTAGCCTTCCCCGGTGGCGTGGCCGACGCCGAGTTGCAGCACGCGCTGTGGCGCGACCGCGCCGGCAAGCTGGTGGCGCTGCGTTTGGCCGACGGCCAATTGCTGTGGCGCAGTGCGCAGCCGCTGGTGCCGCTGCTGCTGGGCCACGGCCTGGCGCTCGGCTTGGCGCTGTCGCCGCCGCGCGTGGTGGCGCTGACGCTGGAAGGTGCCGCTGCCGGTGCCGAGCGCTGGTGCAGCGACGCACTGCCCTGGCCCGAGTGGGCGCTGCAACTTGAAGCAACGTCGGCGGCGATGGACGTGCAGGCGGGCTGGCTGGATGCTGCTGCCCTGCTGCGCTGGCATCTGCGGCCCGTCTATACCGGCGGTGCAGCGCCGGGGCCAGCGCGGGCCAGGGCGGCGGCGGCTGTGGGCGCTTGCCTGCTCGACCTTGAAGCGGGCCAGTTGCGCCGGGCGCCGGCCGACGCGGTGAATGCAGTTGGTGCAGATGCCGCAGCTGCTGCGCAAGCCGCAGCCCCAGCGCAAACGCCGTCCGCAGACCCGACGGTGCTCGCCCGGCAGGTGCTGGGCGGCGTGCAGTACAGCCTGCAGCAGAGCGTGCAGCAGAAGCCGCCCGCCAATGTGGCGGGCTTGGTGCAGACCACACTCATCGCGCACGACCTGGCGCGTGGCCACCTGCTGTGGCAGGCCACCCTGGACGAAGCACCCCGCAAGGCGCCGCGCGCGCTGCGATCCTGAACCCTGAACCCTGAGCGCCGCACCCTGGCGCCCAACCTGAGGAGACACGACGATGGCACTTTCCGACGACGCACTGGCCACCAAGCGCGGCCTGAGTATCGAGATGGTCCAGCTGCTGCGGCAGACGCGCGGCACCAGCAACGACAGCCTTGAAGTCGTGCCCGACGGCGCGCTGCGCCGCGCGCTGCGTCGGCTGAACTACCCCGACCTGGCGCGCGCCCGCCAGCAGCACCTGCTGAAGCAGTCGCGCGGTGACAACGGCCAGGTGCCGGTGCATGCGCTGGCGCGTGCCGTGCAGCAGGTCACTGCCATGCGTGCCGGTGCCGTGGCGCGTTCAGTGCAAACGCGAGGGGCCGCGCCACGCTCGCTGCAATCGCTCGGTGCCGGTTTGCCCGTGCTGGGCGCGATGTCGCCGCTGGCACTGATCGCTGCCGCGCCGGCGCCACCGCTGGCGCGCACCGCCGGCCTGGCGCCCACCCGCTGGCAGTGGCTGGGGCCTGGCAACGTGGGCGGGCGCACGCGCGCCATCGTCATCCACCCCACCAGCCCGCAGCGCATGCTGGTGGCTAGCGCCGGGGGTGGCGTCTGGTTCACTGAAAACGGCGGTGCGCGCTGGGACCCGGTGGACGACTTCATGGCCAATCTGGCGGTGACGTGCCTGGCCGTCGATCCGGTCAACCCGAACCTGGTCTATGCCGGCACTGGCGAAGGCTTTGGCAATGGCGACGCGCTGCGCGGCGGCGGCATTTTTCGCATCACGGGCGGCACCGGCGGCGCCGGGGGTAGCACCTGGCAGTCCATCGCCGCCACCAAGACCTTCACCGCCATCAACCGCATCGGCGTGTCGCGCAACGGCAAGACCGTGCTGGCGGCCACGCCCGAGGGCATCAAGCGCAGCACTGACGCAGCGCGCAACGTCTGGACGAGCGTGCTCGCCAGCCCGGTGGCCGACATCAAGTGCCACCCCCTGCTCTCCTCCCGCGCCGTGGCCGGTGGCCTGGGCAACGGCCAGGCCTGGTTCAGCAGCAACAGCGGCCTGAGCTGGAAGCTGGCCACGCACGCCGGCGCCTGGAGCGGCCGCGTCGAATTGGCCTACGCGCGCAAGAACCCGAACATCGTCTATGCATCGGTGGAAGGCGAGGGCGGCAGCCTGTGGCGGTCCACCGACGGCGGCAAGACCTACCTGCGCCGCCGAGCGCTGGGCACCGACGGCCGCGCCGCCGCCTACCTGGGCGACCAGGGCTGGTACGGCAACGTGCTGTGGGCGGGCGACCCGAGCGACGAGAACCTCGTCATCCTGGGCGGCGTGAACCTTTGGCGCAGCAGCGACGGTGGCGACACCGTGGCCGAGATCAGCACCTGGTGGGACGGCGACTCGGTACACGCCGACCACCACGCCATCGTCGCCCA
>JANNGN010000141.1:0-2120 GCA_031403895.1 Rubrivivax sp.
CCAACATCGCGCCGCCCTCGGGCGTGGAAGGCGTGGGCTCCAACAACTGGGTGCTGGCCGGAAGCCGCACCACCAGTGGCAAACCTCTGCTGGCGAACGACCCGCACCTGAAGCTGTCCGCACCCGCGCTGTGGTACTTCGCGCGGCTGCAGGCGCCGGGCTTGAAAGTGGCCGGCGCCACCATGCCCGGCATGCCGCTCGTGGTGCTGGGGCAGAACGAGCACATCGCCTGGGGCTTCACCAACACCGGGCCCGACGTGCAAGACCTGTACATCGAGCAGCTCGACCCCGGCGACGCCACGCAATACCGCACGCCCGAAGGCTGGGCGCGCTTCGAAACGGTGGCCGAGACGATCAAGGTCAAGGGCCGGCCCGACGTGGCCATGGCCTGGCGCCGCACGCGCCACGGGCCGGTCATTTCCGACGCGGGCAGCACGCCCGACCTGCTGGGCCCGCGCGACCGCCCGACCTATGCGCTGGCGATGCGCTGGACCGCGCTGGACGCCGACAGCGACGCCATCGGCACCGGCCTGGCGATGCAGGGCGCCACCAGCGTCGCCACCTTCATGCAGGCCACCATCGGCTTTGTGGCACCGATGCAAAACATGGTGGTGGCCGACCGCGAAGGCCACATCGGCATGGTGTCGCCGGGCCGGGTGCCGCTGCGCAAAGCCGAGAACGACCTCAAGGGCCTGGTGCCCGCGCCCGGCTGGGACGCACGCTACGACTGGGCAGGCTGGGTGCCGGCCGTTGAGACGCCGCGCCAGACCGACCCGGAGCGCGGCTTCATCGCCAGCGCCAACCAGCGCATCACCGCGCCCGGCTACCCGCACTACATCGGCAACGACTGGGCCTTGCCCTACCGCCAGCAGCGCATCGAGCAGATGCTGCTGGCCAAGCCAAGGCACGGCATCGACGACCTGGCGGCGATGCAGGCCGACCTGAAGTCGCTGGCCGTGCCCGCACTGCTGCCCTGGCTGCTGAAAGCCACATCGGCGCACCCGTTGGCCGCTGCAGCGAAGGCCCGGTTGAACGGTTTCGACGGCACGATGGCCGCCGACAGTGCTGCGCCGCTCATCCACTGGGCCTGGCAGCGGCAATTGGCGCGCGCGGTCTTCATGGACGACACCGGCAGCGCGCTGTGGGACCGCAGCCTGGCCACGCGCAGTTTCCAGGACGCGCTGGAAGGCGTGCTGGCGCGCAACGACGCGGCATGGTGCGACGACCGTGGCACGCCAGCCGTGATCGAGACCTGTGCCCAGCAAAGTGATGCTGCGTTCACGCGCGCGCTCGACGACCTGCAGACGCGTTATGGCGCCGACCCGGCGCGCTGGACCTGGGGTGCCGCACACGCCGCGCGTTCCGAACACCGGCCCTTCAGCCGCGTGCCGCTGCTGGCGCGCTGGTTCGAACTGCGCACGCCGGTGGGAGGCGACACGCACACCGTCAACGTGTCGCGTGTGGGCTTGAAGCCGGACGTGACCACCGGCGAGCTGTTCCTGAACGAACACGCCGCCAGCCTGCGTGCGCTGTACGACGTGGGCGACCCGGGCCAGTCGCGTGTGATGCACTCCAGCGGCCAGAGCGGCATCGTGTTCTCAAAGCTGTACCGCAGCTTTGTGGAGCCGTGGCGGGCGGTGCAGTACGTGCCGCTG
The DNA here is from genome assembly GCA_031403895.1 of Rubrivivax sp. Classification (GTDB taxonomy): domain Bacteria; phylum Pseudomonadota; class Gammaproteobacteria; order Burkholderiales; family Burkholderiaceae_C; genus Rubrivivax. The sequence goes on from JANNGN010000141.1 coordinate 1,656, forward strand.
TGGCCGCAGGGCGCGCCTGCCCAGGTGCTGACCGTGAAGCCCGGCGGCTGAACCACACCGACAACCCCGATCGCGCCTACACCGCGCCGTGTTGCGCCTTGCGCTGCGCCGTGTAGTCCCACCAGGGCCTGGCTGCGGCACCGCGCATGAAGTCGCAAGCGGCCATGAAGGTGTCCAGCACACACGGGTCGTGCCGCTTGCCGGTGGCGCGGCACAAGGCCTGGTACAGGGCAAAGGCGTCTTGCTCGGCCAGTTGCTGCGGGTGTGCGATGCCGATCAGCCGCAAGTCGCCTGAGATCGACGGGCCGATGTTGGGCAACTGCTCAAGCTGCATGCACTCCGCCGCGCTGCCGGCCTTGCGCGGCGGCGGTGCCTTCGGGGGGCGCCTGGGGGCGCTGCTTGGAGCGCCATTGGCCCAATCGGCCCGCCTCGTTCTCGTGCTCGGTGAGCATCTGCTTCAGGTGC
>JANNGN010000142.1:0-5546 GCA_031403895.1 Rubrivivax sp.
AACCCGTCACTTGATCGGTGAACTGCCTGATGAAGACTTCCGCCCGCTGCGCCTGCAGAACGGCTGGTACGTGCAGCGCCACGCGCCGATGCTGCGCGTGGCGGTGCCTTACGGCGAACTGAGCAGCCGCCAGCTGCGCCAACTGGGCCGCATCGCGCGCGACTTCGATCAGCAGGATGCCGGCAGCGCCACCGAGCGTGGCGGCTTTGGCCACTTCAGCACGCGCCAGAACCTGCAGTTCAACTGGATCCCGCTCGAACGCAGCGCCGAGGTGATGGAGCTGCTGGCCGATGTGGACATGCACGGCATCCAGACCAGCGGCAATTGCATCCGCAACATCACCACCGACGCCTTCGCCGGCATTGCACCCGACGAAGAGGTGGACCCGCGCCCGTACTGCGAAATCCTGCGCCAATGGAGCACGCTGCACCCGGAATTCGCCTTCCTGCCGCGCAAGTTCAAGATCGCCGTCACGGGTGCGCGCGAAGACCGCGCCGCCACCGACTGGCACGACATCGGCCTGACGCTGCGCAAGAACACCGCTGGCGAAGTGGGCTTTCGCGTGGCGGTGGGCGGCGGCATGGGCCGCACGCCCGTCATTGCGACCGAATTCAATGCCTTCGTGCCTTGGCAGCAGATCCTGATTTACATCGAAGCCGTCGTGCGCCAGTACAACCTCTACGGCCGACGCGACAACCTGTACAAGGCGCGCATCAAGATCCTCGTCAAAGCCGAGGGTGCTCGCTTCGTTGACGCCGTCAACCGCGAATTCGACACCCTTTGCGCCGACCCGGCGACACCACGCATCCCGCAGGCCGAACTGGACCGCGTCAGCGCCAGTTTTCAGCCACCGCCCGTGCTGCGCTCGCCAGCGCTGGCAGCCGCATCAACCCCGGCGCTGCCCGCCTACACGCGCTGGCTGCAGCGCAATGTGCAGGCCCACCGCGTGGCGGGCTACCGTGCCGTGACGCTGTCGCTCAAGCGTGCCGGCTTGCCGCCTGGTGACGTGACGGCCGACCAGATGGACGGCGCTGCCGCGCTGGCCGACCACTATTCCCTGGGAGAGCTGCGCGTCACGCACGACCAGAACCTGGTGCTGCCCTGGGTGCGCGAGAGCGAGTTGCGTGCGCTGTGGCTGGCAGCACGCGAAGGCGGCTTCGCGACGCCCAACATCGGCCTGCTCACCGACATGATCGCGTGCCCCGGCGGCGACCTGTGCGCGCTGGCCAATGCGCGTTCGATCCCGATCGCGGCCGCCATCACCGAGCGCTTCGACGACCTGGACGAGCTGCACGACATCGGCGACATCGACCTCCACATCAGCGGTTGCATCAACAGCTGCGGCCACCACCACAGCGGGCACATCGGCATCCTTGGCGTCGATAAGGACGGCAAGGAGTGGTACCAGGTCAGCGTGGCCGGGGCAGACGGCAGCACGCTCAGCGGGCCAGCACTCACCGGCAAGGTCATCGGGCCATCCTTCGCAGCCGACGAAGTGCCCGACGCGATTGAAGCCGTGATCGGCACCTACCTGCGTGAACGCCAGGCCGGCGAACGATTCATCCACACCGCGCGCCGTCTGGGGCCTCTGCCCTTCCGCCATGCGGCCGACGCCGTGCGGCGCAGCACCGCAGCACATTCATGAGCCGGGACAACGCCATGCGATTCATCGATCTGGAAGCCGATGCCAACGAGCACGCGCTGGTGCTGAACAACACTGACGATGTGCAGTTGCAGGCCGAACAGATTCGTGCCCACCCGGCCGTGGTGCTGCAGTTCCCGAAGTGGACTGACGGCCGCGCCTATTCGCAGGCCGTGCTGCTGCGCGGCAGGCTGCGCTACAGCGGCGAGATCCGCGCCACCGGCGAGGTGCTGGCCGACATGTTGCCGTTGCTGCAGCGCTGCGGTTTCGACGCTGTGCAACTGCGTGCCGACCAGAGGCTGGAAACGGCGCAGCGTGCTTTGGGCTACTTTGGCAACCACTACCAGACCGTGCCGCCCGAGCGACGCACCGACGGCATCACCGGGCTGCCATCATGAGCCGAGCGACAGCGCTGCACGCCCGCGCCACGCCGGGTTTCGAGCAACGTGCGGCGCAGTCGCTGCTGCGCTTGCAGCAGGCGGCGGCGCAGCACACGGGCCGCATCGTGATGACCACGAGCCTGGGCGCCGAGGACATGGTCATCACCGACCTCATCGCGCGCCACGGCGTGCCGATTGCGCTGGCCATGCTGGACACGGGCAAGCTGCATGCACAGACGCTGGCGCTCATCCCCGTCATTGAAGATCGCTACGGCCTGAGAGTGGAACGTTGGCAGCCCGCGTCCGAGCAGGCGATCCACTTCGTCAAGACGCACGGTGAACTGGCCATGCGCCAAAGTGTCGATCTGCGCAAGGCCTGCTGCCAGATGCGAAAGCTCGAACCGCTGTCGCGCCTGCTGGCCAGTCGCACGGCGTGGGTCACCGGGCTGCGCCGTGAGCAATCGGGCGCACGCGCCGAAGTGCCTTTCGAAGACATCGACGACGTGGGCCGCACCAAGTTCAACCCGCTGGCCGACTGGACCTTGCACGACGTGTGGCACTACATCGCCAGCTTTGAGGTGCCCTACAACGCTTTGCACGACCAGTTCTTCCCCAGCATCGGCTGCGAGCCGTGCACGCGCGCGGTTTCACTCGGCGAAGACTTTCGCGCCGGGCGCTGGTGGTGGGAACAAGACAGCGCCAAGGAATGCGGGCTGCATGTCTCACCCGCTCAGTCGGTCGTCCAGGAGATCCGCGCATGAACGCCCCCGCCAACACCCTACACCTGCTGCCGGGTCTTGACCACGCTCACCTGGACGCGCTGGAAGAAGAGGCCATCTTCATCCTGCGCGAAGTGGCAGCCGCCTTCGAACGCCCCGCGCTGTTGTTCTCGGGCGGCAAGGACTCCTGCGTCGTGTTGCGCCTGGCCGAAAAGGCATTCAAGAACCACGTCGCCGGCAACGAATTCAGCGGCCAACTGCCGTTCCCGCTGCTGCACGTGGACACCGGCCACAACTTTCCCGAAGTCATCGAATTCCGCGACCAGCGCGTGGCGCAGATGGGTGAACGGCTGGTGGTGGGCAGTGTGGAAGAGTCCATCCGCCGCGGCACTGTGCGCCTGGCCCACGCGCTGGAGTCGCGCAACGGCCACCAGACGGTGGCGCTGCTGGAAGCGATCGAAGAAGGCCGCTTCGACTGCCTGATTGGCGGTGCGCGGCGCGACGAAGAAAAGGCGCGCGCCAAGGAGCGCATCTTCAGCCACCGCGACAGCTTCGGCCAATGGCAACCGAAGGAACAGCGGCCTGAACTGTGGACGCTGTTCAACACGCGCATTCGCCCCGGCGAACACTTCCGCGCCTTTCCCATCAGCAACTGGACCGAGCTTGACGTGTGGCTGTACCTGGCGCGTGAACGCATCCCGCTGCCGGGGCTGTACTTCAGCCATCACCGCGATGTGGTGCGCAAGAAGGGCTTGCTGGTGCCGGTGACCGCCGTCACGCCGCCCGCAGCGGGTGATGTGGTGGAAACGCTGCCGGTGCGCTTCCGCACTGTCGGCGACATGACCTGCACTTGCCCGGTGGAAAGCGACGCCACCACGGCGGTGGATATCGTGACTGAGACGCTAACCGTCACGGTGAGCGAACGTGGCGCCACGCGCATGGACGACCGGACTTCGGATTCGTCGATGGAGCGGCGCAAGAAAGAAGGGTATTTCTGATGTCTGCCTTGCCCCCAAACCCAGTCCGCGCCACAAGGCCAACACAAGGCGCTGCGCTTCCTTACCGCCGGCAGCGTGGACGACGGCAAGAGCACGCTCATCGGCCGCCTGCTCTACGACAGCCGCGCCATCCTGGCCGACCAGCTGGACCACCTGCACGCGCGCGCCGCCGGCCAGCCCATCGATCTGAGCCTGCTCACCGACGGCCTGGAAGCCGAGCGTGAACAGGGCATCACCATCGACGTGGCCTACCGCTACTTCGCCACCCCCAGCCGCAAGTTCATCATCGCCGACGCGCCGGGCCACGAGCAGTACACGCGCAATATGGTCACCGCCGCCGCCGGCAGCGACGCGGCCGTGGTGCTGGTGGACATCACCAAGCTCGACACCACCGCCACACCGGTGGTGCTGCTGCCGCAGACGCGCCGCCATGCGCTGCTGGCGCAGTTGCTGCGCGTGCCCAGCATCGTGTTTGCCGTCAACAAGCTGGATGCCGTGGCAGACCCCGGACAGGCCTTCAAGGCCGTGGCACACGCACTCGAAGCCTTTGCCGCCGAGGCCGGCTTTGAACACGCCGGCATCGTGCCCGTGTCAGCACTGCGCGGTGACAACGTGACGACACCGTTGCAAGCCGACTGGTACCAGGGCCCGTCGCTGCTGCGGCTGCTGGAGACCTTGCCGGTGGTGCAGGAGGCCACCGCTGAAGCCTTCAGCCTGCCGGTGCAATACGTGGCGCGCCCAGCGGCGCGCGATGCAGCAACGGCTGCCCAGGGCACGGGCGAACAGCCGCGTGTGCTGTGGGGCCGCATCGCCCAGGGCAGCGTGCAGGTGGGCGACGAGCTGCAGCTCTTTCCCAGTGGCGAACGCGCCCGTGTCGCAGCCTTGCGCCGCGCGGGTGTCGGCGTGCAACGCGGCGAGGCGGGGCAATCGACTGGCGTGGTGCTGGACCGCCAGCTCGACGTGTCACGTGGCGACTGGTTGGCCGCGCCCGGCACGCTGCAAAGCACCCGGCGCTTCGTCGCCACGCTCGCCTGGCTCGACACCGAAAGCGCCACGCCGGGCCGCAAATACTGGCTGCGCCACGGCAACCGCTGGGTGCAGGCGCGGTTGAGCCAGGTGCGGTACCGCATCGACATCCACACGCTGGCGCCGCACGCAGCCGAGAGGCTGGACGTGAACGACATCGGCGAGGTGGTGTTCGAGCTGCAGCAGCCGCTGCCGCTGTCCTCCTTTGCCGCCAACCGCGTGGGCGGCGCACTCATCGTCGTCGATCCCGCCAGCCACCGCACCAGCGGTGCGCTACTGGTCACAGAGACGCAGGCACAGACGCAGGCACAGACGCAGGCGCAGGTGCAGCCATGACCGCCCCGAGCAATGCAAAGCAAGGCCGCGTCGTCTTCATCGGCGCCGGGCCCGGTGCGGCCGATCTCATCACGCTGCGCGGCGCGCAGCGCCTGCGCCAAGCCGAGGTGGTGCTGTTCGACGCCCTCACCGACCCCGCACTGCGCGACCTGGCGCCGAAGGCGCGCTGGGTCAACGTCGGCAAGCGTGGTTTCAGCAGTTCCACCGGCCAAGCCACCATCGACGCCCTGCTCGTGCGCCTGGCGCGCCAGCACAGCCTGGTGGTGCGTCTCAAAGGCGGCGACCCCAGTGTCTTTGGCCGGTTGGAAGAAGAATTGCACGTACTGGCTGGCGCCGGCATCGACTGCGAAGTGGTGCCGGGCGTCACCGCCGCGCTGGCTGCTGCCGCCGACACGCAGCGGCCACTCACCCGCCGCGGCCAGGGCCGCAGCGTCAGCCTGACGAC
>JANNGN010000143.1:0-2299 GCA_031403895.1 Rubrivivax sp.
GGCGTCGCGACAGCGGCGCGCCATTGGCGCAAACCATCGCTGCCGACATCGCCGTCGATCGACCAGCGCGCTTCAAGCGGCGCAGCGCTGATGAGCGAGATGACACCACCCGAGCTGTTTCCGTACAGCGCCGAAAACGGCCCGCGCAGGACTTCGATGCGGCTCGCACCGGCGAGGTCGAAGTGCGACACCTGGCCCTGGCCGTCGGGGCCGCTGGCGGGGATGCCGTCGGCGTACAGGCGCACGCCGCGCACGCCAAAGCCGGCGCGCGCGCCAAAACCGCGCGCACTGATCTGCAGGTCCTGCGCGTAGTTGTTGCGCTGCGCGACCACCAGCCCCGGCACCCGCGCCAGGGCTTCTGACAGGTTGACCATCGGCCCCGCACTGCGCAGTGCGTCGGCGTCGATGACGCTGATGGCGTAGGGCGCGTCGAGCAGCGCCGACTCGCGCAGCGAACCGGTGATGACCACGCTCTGGCCTGCCCCCTGGCTGCGCACTGCCAGCGGGGCCAGGGCCAGGACAGCGGCGACGGCGATGGCGGAGGCCGTGGTGGTGGTACACAACAGCAGGTGGAGGCGCATGCGGATGAAGGACTGTTGAAAAGAGCGCGATCAGACAATCTGCCAGCGCCCGCAGCAAGGCCGCATCAACCAGTAGGGTTGCGCCATTTCGGCGCAATCGTGCGTGCGCGGCAGGGGCGCACGACCAGGCTCGGCACGGTCTGCGCCGCTGCACCGGATAAGGGTTTGCAGCAGGGAGCCAAGGCCCGGGGCGGTCCCTAGCATCGATCAACGACAGCACCGTGGTGGGCCGTACCCAACGGCCGACAGTGCAGCGTAAAGCCACCCCCGGAAGGACAGACATGAGCACCCTGACGTTGACAGTCAACGGCAAATCCATCACTCGAAACATCGAGCCCGCCACCCTGCTGGTGGCTTTTTTGCGCGAGAACCTGCGCCTCACCGGCACCCACGTCGGCTGCGACACCGGCCAGTGCGGTGCCTGCACCATCCACGTCGATGGCAAGGCCATGAAAAGCTGTTCGATGCTGGCGATGCACGCCGCCGGCACCGCCGTCACCACCATCGAAGGCCTGGCTGCGGCCGACGGCACACTGCACCCGATGCAGGCCGCCTTCAACCAATGCCACGGCCTGCAGTGCGGCTTTTGCACCCCGGGCATGGTGATGAGCGCGGTGGACCTGGTGAAGAACCACGCCTGCAGCACCGAAGCGCAAGTGCGCGCAGGGCTGGAAGGCAATATGTGCCGGTGCACGGGTTACCAGAACATCGTCAAGGCGGTCCAGCAGGGCGCCAAGGCCATGGCCTAACAGGAGCAGTACAGACATGAACGCAAGACAAGGATTTATCGGCCAAAGCGTGCTGCGTCGTGAAGACCAGCGCTTTCTCACCGGCGTCGGCCAATACACCGACGACATCTCGCTGCAGGGCCAGACTTACGGCTACTTCCTGCGCAGCCCGCATGCGCACGCCAGGATCAAGTCGCTGAACACCGGCGCGGCGGCCAAGGCTGACGGCGTGCTCGGCATCTTCACCGGCGAACACTTCAAGGCCGTCGGCGGCCTGCCCTGCGGCTGGCTCATCAACAACATCGACGGCACGCCGATGAAGGAGCCCAAGCATCCAGTCATTGCCGACGGCAAGGTGCGCTACGTGGGTGACCGCGTGGCGCTGATCGTGGCCGAATCGCTGGAGCAGGCCAAGGCCGCTTCCATGCTGATCGAAGTCGAATACGAAGTGCTGCCGGCCGTCATCGACATCGGCAACATCACCGGCACGGGCGCGAATGTGCATGACGACGCACCCGGCAACCGCTGCTTCCAGTGGCAGATTGGCGATGCCGCCGGTGTCGATGAAGCCTTCACCAAGGCCGCGCACGTCACCACGCTGACCTTCCGCAACAACCGCCTGGTGCCCAACGCGATCGAACCCCGCGCCGCGAATGCGGTGTACAGCCCGGCCGACGACAGCTACACGCTGTATGTGTCCAACCAGAACCCGCACGTCGAGCGCTTGCTGATGTGCGCCTTTGTGCTGGGCATTCCCGAGCACAAGATGCGCGTCGTGGCACCCGACGTGGGCGGCGGCTTCGGCAGCAAGATCTTCCTGTACGGCGAAGAAACGGCGCTGGTGTTTGCCAGCAAGACCATCAAGCGTCCGATCAAGTGGACCGCTGACCGCAGTGAAGCGTTTTTGTCCGACGCCCACGGCCGGGATCACTTGACCACCGCCAAACTGGCGCTGGACAAGGATGGCAAGTTCATCGGCTTCAAGGTCGA
>JANNGN010000144.1:0-3172 GCA_031403895.1 Rubrivivax sp.
CGGCCAGGTTGCGGTCGAGGTTGGGCTGTGCCTTGCTGATGACCTCCAGCACCCGGTTGAAAAAACTGCGCCCGATCACTGAGGCCAGTTTCAGCGCCTGTTTGACGTCCTCTTCGAGCCGGTCGATGCGCGCCAGAATCAAGCCTTGAATGGTGTCAGGAAGCTGTACCTGATCCACCTGCTTGACCAGCTGCCAGGACTGGTCCCGGGCATCGCGAACCAGAACGCCGTCGGTCACCAGTGAACGAATGACTTCTTCCATGAAGAACGGATTACCTTCGGTCTTGCGCAGAATCTGTTGGTGCAGCGCGGCTGGAAGTTCCAGCGCGCCAATCAAATTTGCCATCAGCTCGGAGCTGTGTTGCTGCGTCAATGGCGCGAGCACGATCTCCCGAATACGCCTGCCGGGCTGACTGGATGCGAACTGGCGGACCCGCGCGGATGGTCCTTCGGGGTCTGGCCGGGTGGCAAAAAACGCCAGCAACGGCGTGCTGTGGGTCAGTGGCAACAGGTGATCGATCAATTCGATCGACGATTGGTCTGCCCAATGCCAATCCTCCAGCAACAACACAACCGGTTGCCGCCGCGCCAGCTGCTCGAACAATTGCCGCATGCACAAAAAAACCTGGCGCCGCAGGCCTGGGCCGTCAAGATACTTCACGCGTTCCTCGTGTTCGGGCGGCACACGCAGCGCGAGCAGCGGGGCCAGGTACGGCAACACTTCTGGCGTGCGCTCGGCGAACAAGGCTGTCACACCGCGCTCCAGCTTGCGCCAGCTGTCGTCTTCTGTATCGTCGTCGCCGATGCCAAAGTTGTCTTTGAGAATTTCGATGAACGGCAAATAACTCAGGCTGCGCCCGTATGAAACCGCACGCCCCTCCAGCCAGAGGATGTCACTGCGGGACAATTGACGCCTGACTTCGGCAACCAGCCGCGACTTGCCGGCGCCCGGCTCGCCGCTCAGGATCAGTGTTGCGCCTTCGCCACGACCCAACTCGACCAGCAGCTGCTGGAGCGAGGCCAGTTCCTGGTCGCGGCCGACCAATGGCGAACCAATGCCCAGGCGCCTGGCGCGCGACTCGCTGATCTCGCGCGGGCGTGCCTTGATCAGGTCAAACACCGCGACCGGCTCCTTGATACCCTTGAGGGCCCGCTTGCCAAGCGCAGAGAATTCGAAGTACGGATGCCCGGCGGTATATACGCCCTGATTGACGAGAATCTGCCCGGACTGCGCCAACTGTTGCAGCCGTGCAGCAATATGGGTCGTGTCGCCAACCGCCGTGTAGTCTGTGCGCAGGTTGTCACCGATCGCCCCGACCACGACCATTCCGGTATTCAAACCGATGCGTAGATGGACTTTGCTCAAGGCTGTGGAGTCGCCCTGCGCAGCCTCTTTCAGTCTCCCCCGGATGCCGAGCGCGCAAAGCAACGCGCGTCGAACGTGATCCTCGTGTGCCACTGGCGCACCAAACAAGGCCATGAATCCGTCACCCAGGAACTGGTTGATGGTGCCTTCCACACGATGAACTTCCGCCAGTGCGAGATCGAACACCTGGTTGAGCAGTTGGTGCATCGCGTCGGCGCCCAGACGTTGTGCGAGATCAGTTGAATTCACCATGTCGCAGAACAGCACCGTGACCTGCTTGCGCTCACCCTCCAGCGCGGACGGTGATGTCAGGATCGTCTGAGCCAGGTGCGCAGGCGTATAGACACGCGGAGCGGCGTGCAGAGCCCCGGGCAAGACACGCTCCTGTAATGACGCGCCGCAACCGTCACAGAAACGGTTCTCTGGTGAATTTTCGGCCCCGCAGGAGACGCAACTGACCCGCAGCGGTTGGCCGCACCCACCGCAATAACGTGCAGCCGAGTGGTTCTCATGCTGGCACAACTGACACTGCATTGAACACTCCCGAATGCGTGCGGACATCTGACAACCGGACTGTCCACGCAGCCCATTGTCGTCACAGACTGCGCGGCATTCTAGTGCGGTGTTGCACTATTGATCTTCTCGAAATTCATGACACGGTCTTTCCCTCAAAAGGGCCTGTCATGTTTTACACAACTCTCAATCGCCGTGGCGGGCAAGGAATGGAATTCTATGCACTATGGGTCAACAGTTTGGTGTCATATCCGGCATTCCTGTAGCGCGCGCTGCGCCAGCAGCGTCAGCTGACCATCACCGGCAAACAACACTGCGTAACCGTCCGGATCGGTTTTCGGACTACGCGCCGCTGACGATTGAATACGGCTGGACGCTTTGACAGACCCCATCGAAGGCTGCAAAGTAAACCAGCGCTGGATGCCGTTTGAAATGGCCGGTAACGTTTTTGCTGCCCCTTGCTGTCACGCTTGAACGCTTCCAACCGGTTGTTTGGTGGTATGCGCAAATCTTCCAGACGGACCGCACGCTGCACCATTTGCAGCTTGCACTACGCAACAGCGCGAAAAGTTCACAAACTTCGCAACCGCTCTGGATTCAAACAAGGCTTGCGCAAGCGGACTGTCGAATGATCGAATCACCCATCAAATTGCATAACGTGGGGCGTTCAACATCAAATGTGACGACTCCGGTGTTATGACTCCGGGAGTACCCGCACGCCAACTATCTTGCCTGTCACAGACAAAGGCTATCCGCCCTTGCTCAGCCAATTGACAACCAACCGGAGGGGCTCAACCGCCCCGGCGAGCCCGCTCGTACAGGGCCTGCACCTTGGGTGCGTTGGCTTCGAGTTCGCGAATCCGGTCGGGGCCGGACGGGTGGGTGGACAGAAACTGGGTGCCACCACTGCGACCCGACGCAGCCGCCATCTTGCGCCACAAGGTGGACGCAGCCTGCGGCACAAAGCCGGCCCGGGCGGCAAGCTCAAGACCCACCAGGTCCGCTTCACTCTCGTCTTCGCGACTGAACTTCAGGGATGCCAACTGTGTTCCAAGACTGGCCGCGACATCGCCCAGCTGTCCTAGACCCAGCAGTTGCGCGCCTAGCGACAGGAGCAAGCCGGTTCCCTGCGTTTTCACCAATCGCTCACGCGCGTGTTCGCGCAAGGCATGCGCCATTTCGTGGCCCATCACCATCGCGGTTTCGTCGTCGCTGAGGTTGAGTTGCTCCAGTATCCCGGTGTAGAACGCAATCTTCCCGCCCGGCATACAAAACGCGTTGATTTGTTTGCTG
>JANNGN010000145.1:0-7442 GCA_031403895.1 Rubrivivax sp.
GGCCTGCCTGATCGCCGACATCCGCATGGACGGCATGAGCGGCCTTGAACTGCAAGACCGGCTGATGGAACGCAAGAGCCCGCTGCCCATCGTCTTCATCACCGGCCACGGCGACGTGCCGATGGCGGTGACGACCATGAAAAAGGGTGCGATGGACTTCATCGAAAAGCCCTTCAAGGAAGAAGAACTGCTCGGCCTGGTGGAACGCATGCTGGAACAAGCCCGCAGTGCCTTCAGCCACCACCAGGAACAGGCCAGCCGAGACGCCCTGCTGTCGCGCCTGACCACGCGTGAAGCGCAGGTGCTGGAACGCATCGTCGCCGGCCGCCTGAACAAGCAGATTGCCGACGACCTGGGCATCAGCATCAAGACGGTGGAGGCGCACCGCGCCAACATCATGGAAAAGCTCAACGCCAATACGGTGGCCGACCTGCTGAAGATCGCGCTCGGCGCGCAGACCAGCAAGGCCTGAGCGCGCATCAATTTCCTGCCAAGGCCGCACGATGCGGCCTTGCGCATTTTTGGCAACACCGTCCGCACCCGACATGCCCGCACAACTGATCGACGGCAAAGCGCTGTCTGAACACATCCGCGCTGACGTGGCGCGCCGTGCCGCCGCGCTAACCGTTTGCGGCCGCCAACCTGGCCTGGCGGTGGTGCTGGTGGGCAACGACCCGGCCAGTGCGGTGTACGTGCGCAACAAGGTCAAGGCTTGCCACGACAACGGCGTGTTTTCGCTGCTCGAGCAGTACGACGCCACCCTGCGCGAAGCCGATCTGCTGCAGCGCGTGGCCGCACTCAACGCCGACCCGCGCATCCACGGCATCCTGGTGCAGATGCCGTTGCCCAAGCACATCGACCCGCAGAAGGTGATTGGGGCCATCGCCACGCACAAGGACGTTGACGGTTTCTCCGTGGTCTCGGCCGGCGCGCTGATGGCCGGCCTGCCAGGCCTGCGCCCGGCCACGCCCCATGGCTGCATGAAGCTGATCGAAAGCACCGGCGTGCCCATCAAGGGCAAACACGCGGTGGTCATCGGCCGCAGCAACACGGTGGGCAAGCCGATGGCGCTGTTGCTGTTGCAGGCCAACGCCACCGTGACGGTGTGCCACAGCGGCACGCCCGACATCGCGGCCCACACGCGCCAGGCCGACATCGTGGTGGCCGCCGTGGGCCGGCGCCACATGCTGACGGCCGACATGGTCAAGCCTGGCGCCATCGTCATCGATGTCGGCATCAACCGCGACGTTGCCGGCAAGCTCTGCGGCGATGTGGACTTCTTTGCCGTGCGTCAAGCCTTGGGCGAGCACGGCTGGATCAGCCCGGTGCCAGGCGGTGTGGGGCCGATGACCATCACGATGCTGCTCGTCAACACCATCCAGGCCACGGAGGCCAGCGCATGAATCCCTTGCTGCACAGCAGTGAACTGCCGGACTTTGCCGCCATCCGCCCCGAACACGTGGGCCCGGCGCTGGACCTGCTGCTGGCCGACGCCGACAAGGCGCTGCAACGCGCTGTCAGCGCCGACGTTGCGGCCGATTACGACACGATGTCGATGGTGCTCGACGTGCCGGTGGAGCGGCTGTACCGCGCCTGGGGCCATGTGCGCCACCTGCAAGCGGTGGTTGACACGCCCGAACTGCGCGCCGTACACGCGCAGAACCAGCCGCGGGTGATCGACTTCGGCACCCGCCTGGGGGCCGACGAGCGTCTGTATGCCAAGTACAAAGCGGTGGTTGCCCATGACCTGGCGCAGCGCACACCGTCGCTCACGCCGGCCCGGCGCAAGGCACTGGCCGACGCGCTGCGCGATTTCGTGCTGGGCGGCGCTGAGCTGAAGGGCGCGGCGCGTGAACGTTTTGCCGCCATCCAGGACCGCAGCGGCGTGCTGCAACAACAGTTTGGCGACCATGTGCTCGACGCCACCGATGCCTTTGCGCTCTACGCCACCGAAGCCGAATTGGCCGGCGTGCCCGAAGACGTGCGCCAGGCGGCTCGCGACGCCGCAGCAGCCGAAGGGCGCGACGGTTTCAAGCTGACTTTGAGGGCGCCTTGCTATCTGCCGGTGATGCGCTACGGCAGCCATCGGCCGCTGCGCGAAGCCCTGTTCCGCGCCTACAACACGCGGGCCAGCGAATTTGGCCCGGCTGAGCTGGACAACAGCGCATTGATGCGCGAACTGCTGCAACTTCGGCTGGAAGAAGCCCGGCTGCTGGGCCACGCCACCTACGGCGACCTGGCACTGGTGCCCAAAATGGCCGCATCACCGGCCCAGGTGCTGGACTTCGTGCGCGACCTCGGCCGCCGGGCCCGGCCCTTCGCCGAGCGTGAACTGGCCGAGCTGCAAGCCTTTGCCGCGCGTGAACTTCAGCTGAGCGAACTGCAGGCCTGGGACCGGCTCTTCGCGGCCGAGAAATTCAAGCAGTCGCGCTTTGCCTTCAGTGGCGAGGAGGTCAAGCAGTACTTCACCGAGCCGCGGGTGCTGCAGGGTCTGTTCAGTCTGATCGAGACGCTCTTTGGCGTCGCCATCCGCGCCGAGGCCGCGCCGGTGTGGCACGACAGCGTGCGCTTCTACCGCGTCTGGCGCGGCAGCCAGGCGGTGGCCGGGTTCTACCTGGACTTGCATGCGCGTGCCGGCAAGCAGTCGGGCGCCTGGATGGACGGCTGCCGCACGCGCTGGCTTCGGCCCGAAGGCGGCCTGCAGCAGCCAGTGGCACACCTGGTATGCAACTTTGCGCCCCCCGTCGGTGGCCGGCCCGCGCTGCTGACGCACGACGACCTGATCACCCTGTTCCACGAATTCGGCCACGGCCTGCACCACATGCTGACGCAGGTGGAAGACCTGGCGGTGTCGGGCATCTCGGGCGTCGAAGGCGACGCTGTCGAGCTGCCGAGCCAGTTCATGGAAAACTTCTGCTGGGAATGGGCAGTGCTGCAGCGCCTGACGGCCCATATCGACACTGGCGAGCCCCTGCCACGCGCGCTGTACGACCGCATGCTGGCAGCACGCCACTTCCACAGCGCGCTGGGCATGCTGCGCCAGTGCGAATACGCGCTCTTCGACATGCGCCTGCACGCCGAACCGGAAGCCGCGCTGCGTGTGCAGGCGGTCGCCGACGAGGTGTGCGCCGAGCTGCAGCCGATGCCGTCGCCGCCCTTCTACCGCTACGCGCCCAGCTTTTCGCACATTTTCGTCGGCGGCTATGCCGCTGGTTATTACGGTTATGCCTGGGCTTTGGTGCTGTCGGCCGACGCCTACAGCGCGTTTGAAGAAAACGGCGTCTTCGACCCCGCCACCGGCCTGCGCTTTCGGCAGGACATCCTGGAAGTGGGCGGCAGCCGGAGCGCGCTCGAAAGCTTCCGCGCCTTTCGCGGGCGCGACCCGCAGATTGACGCACTGCTGCGCCACCAGGGCCTGGCTTGAGTGCAGCGCCCATGTCGTATAGATTGGGCATCCAGCGTGCTGCACCCTCAAAGGCTCCCATGAAGCGATCTGCCGTCTGTCGAACCAAGCTCGGTCGATCCGCCCTTTGCGCGGCCAGCCTGCTCTTGCTGGCTGCGCTGGCCCAGGCCCAGTACAAAGTGGTATTGCCCGACGGCAGCGTGACCTACACCGACCGCCCACCCGTGACCGGCAACGCGCGCATCACAGCCCTGACGCGCTCAGGCAGCAGCCGGGGCGGCGCAGTGGACATCGGCCTGCCGGCTGAGTTGCGCACGCCCGTGCAGCGCTACCCGGTCACGCTGTACACCAGCACCGACTGCACACCCTGCGATAGCGGCCGGCGCCTGCTGCAGCAGCGCGGCGTGCCATACAGCGAGCGCCGCATCACGACCGAAGACGACGCCGCCGCGCTGGAGCGCCTGGTGGGTGGCCGCACTGTGCCCGCGCTGACGATTGGCGCGCAGCCTTTGCGCGGCCTGTCAGAAACCGACTGGTCAACCTACCTCGATGTGGCCGGCTACCCGCGCGAGAACAAGCTGCCTCGGGGCTGGCAGGCGCCTGAAGCCACGGCACTGGTGGAGCGCAGCACACCGGCCGCCAGGGCACAGGTGCCCACTCCGGCGCCCGAGCCGCGCGCCGCAGAGCCGGTGCAGCCGCCACCGAGCGGCACGATCCGGTTCTAGCCGTTCAGCTTGCGGCGCGCAAACGCCGCGCCAGCCACGAGCCGCTGCCCACCGCCGCGCCCACGCCCCAGAACAGCAGTGCGGCGCCTGCCAGCGTGCCGGCAGCGCCAAAGACCAGCGGCATCACCGTGCTCGACATGTTCATCAGCATCGAGCGCAGCGCCAGCGCTTCGCCCTGGCGGTGCTCGGGCGTCAGGTGGTACAGCATCGACATCACCATCGGCTGCACGCTGCCCAGCGTGATGCCCAGCATCAACGCGGCCAGGCCCATCAGCAGCGCATTCGGCGCCAGCGGATAAAGCGCAAACACGATGCCGGTGCCGAGCATCGCACTGCGCAGCACGGTCAGTTCACTCAAGCGGTGCGCCAGCAGTGGCAGCACCAGCCGCACCAGCGTTACCGACAGCGTGAAGCTGCCCAGGATGAGGCCGATGGTGCCGGCGCTGAAGCCACGCTCGTGGCCCAGCACCGGCACCGCGAAGACGTGTACGTCCCAACACATCGACAGCAGCCAGTTCACCACCAGCAGGCGCTTGAAACCGGGCGTTTGCAGCAGGTCCCAGGCGGTGTGGCCCGCTGGACGTGGTACCGCGCCGGCGACCGGCATATGCGGCACCTGGCGCGCCGACACCAGTGTGGTCAGCGGCAGCAGCAACAGCAGCACGTAGGCAGCGCGGAAGCCGAAACCGTCGATCAGGAAACCCGCCGCCACCGGGCCCACCACGTTGGACAACGACGGCGCCACCCCAAGCCAGCTGAAGATGCGCACGCGTTCGATGCTGTCACGCGCCGTCAGGCCGGCAGTGCGCTGGATCGTCAGCATGCCGGTGTTGGTGCCGGCGCCCATCGCCATCGCGGCCAGGCACAGCAGGCCAAAGTGAAGCGGACCCGTCACCAACGTTGACAGCACCGCCAGCACACCGCCGGCCATCGTCAGCGCCACCGACAGGACCACCGGCTTGTGATAACCCAGGCGGTCGGCCAGCCGGCCCGCGTAGAGCGCGCTGAGCATCGGTGCCGCAGCAAACAGCGCCAGCAGCAGGCCCACCGACCAGGCGCTGTAGCCCTCGCGCAGCGCTTGCAGCGGTGCGGCCAAGCGCAGGCCCGCCATCGCCGAATGCATGCCCACCTGGCCGGCGATCAAGGCCAGCAGGATGCGGCCGCTGCTGACACTGTCCGCGCTGCTTGCTGGCGGCGCCCCGACCTCTGACGGCCCCGGTTCAGCCATCCTGCGCATCGGCCTCGGTGCCGGCCACCAGACCCGGCAGCAGTTCGGCGCTGCGCGATTCGGGCAGTGCTTCCACACTGCGCAACTGGCGCACCATGGCGCGGCTGCGGACCTCGGCTTGTTCGATCGTGTTGCCGGCTTCTTCGAGCTTTTTCTTCGTGCGCGCCAGCACGTCGCCAAATTTCGAGAACTCGGTCTTGACGGCGCCCAGCACGTCCCACACCTCGGCAGAGCGCTTCTCCAGTGCCAGCGTGCGAAAGCCCATCTGCAAGCTGTTCAGCGTCGCCAGCAGCGTGGTCGGGCCGGCCATCATCACCTTGTACTCGCGCTGCAGCGCTTCGCTCAGGCCGGGTCGGCGCAGCGCTTCGGCGTACAGGCCTTCGGTGGGCAGGAAGAGGATCGCGAAGTCAGTCGTGTGCGGCGGCGACACGTACTTGTCGCGGATGCTGCGTGCTTCCAGGCGCAGCCGCACCTCGATGGCCTTGGCGTGCAGCTCCATGGCCGGCGCGTCGGCGCGTTCGTGTGCGTCGAGCAGGCGGTCGTAGTCTTCGCGCGGAAACTTGGCGTCGATCGGCAGCCACAGAGGCGGGCCGTGGCTGCCGTCAAGGCCCTTGCCGGGCAGGCGGATCGCAAATTCCACGCGCTCATTGCTGCCCGGCACCGTGGCCACGTTGGTGGCGTACTGCTCGGGCGTGAAGACCTGCTCCAGGAGGCCGGCCAACTGCACTTCACCAAACACACCGCGTGTCTTCACGTTCGTCAGCACGCGGTTGAGTGAACCCACGTCGCGCGCCAGCGTCTGCATTTCACCCAGGCCTTTGTGAACCTGCTCCAGCCGGTCGGCCACCTGCTTGAAGCTCTCGCCCAGGCGTTGCTCCAGCGTGGCGTGCAGTTTTTCATCGACCGTCGCGCGCATCTGTTCGAGCTTCTTTTCGTTGCCGTCCTGCAAGGCCACCAATCGCGTTTCGACCGCCAGGCGCATCTCACCCAGGCGGCGTTCGTTGCCATCGGACAGCAGGCGCAGTTGCTCGGCCAGCGTGTCGCTGAATCGGCGCAGCGCGGCGTCGGTCTGCTGCTGCGTGGCGGCGAGTTGCACGCGGAAGGCGTCGATCTGCTCGTTCTGCGTGCGCGCCACGTCGCCGCTTTGCGTCAGCAGCATCTGCTGGAAAGTGGACAGGTCGGCGCGCGTGCCCTGCCCCTGGCGGCCGAGTTCGTCGCGCAGTTCGCGTTCCAGCCGCTCGACTTCGCGCACCGGGCCCGCGCTCTGCGGGCGCAGCACCAGCCACAGCAGCAAGAGCAGGTTCAGGCCCAGCAGTGCCAGCAATGAAAAAAGAGTCCAGTCGGCCATCACTGATTGTCTCAGCCCGATACCGTGCGCTGCGCGCCAAGGCCGCATCCGTGGCGCAGCGCCGCTGCGCTCAGGTCGCGCCGAGCCGACGGTGGGCCGACACCTCGGGGTTGATGGGCGTGGGTGGCACGCCACCGGTCAACGCCGCAATCAGGTTGTCGGCGGCCAGATCCGCCATTGCGCGGCGCGTCGCCAGCGTGGCGCTGGCGATGTGCGGGGTGAGCACGACGTTGGGCACCGTCAGCAGGTCGGGGTGGACCTTGGGCTCGCCTTCGAAGACGTCCAGCGCGGCGGCCGCAATGCGCCCTTCACGCAGCGCGGCGGCCAGCGCCGCGTCATCGACGATGCCGCCGCGCGCTATGTTGGTGAGCGTGGCCGTGGGTTTCATCAACGCCAGTTCTGCCGCGCCAATTGCGTGGTGGCTTTGCGGCGAATACGGCAGCACCAGGATCAGGTGGTCGGCCTCACGCAGCAGCGTGTCCTTGTTGACGAAACGCGCGCCAAGCGGTGCTTCCCGTTCAGGTGCCAGGCGGCTGCGGTTGTGATAGATCACCCGCATGCCGAAGCCGAGCGCACCGCGCCGCGCGATGGCCTGGCCAATGCGCCCCATGCCCAGGATGCCGAGCGTGGCGCCGTGCACGTCAGAGCCCATGTGCATGTCGTAGGCCCAGCGTGTCCATTCGCCGCGGCGCAGGAAATGTTCGCTCTCGGCCATGCGGCGCGCGGCGGCCATCATCA
>JANNGN010000146.1:0-28812 GCA_031403895.1 Rubrivivax sp.
GGCCGTTGAAGCCGTCCACGATATTGATGGCATTGGCAATGCCGGCCACGGCGAGCACCGTGATGAAGAGGGCGCCGGCACTGAAGGAAACCACCCAGTCCAGGCCCGGAATGGCGGTGTGGCGGATTGCTGCATCCATGAAGGCGAAGGCCAGAACCGCCGAAAGGGCTGTGGCGATCAAGCGGCCACGCGGCGTGATCGCTTCGGTGAAGTCCTGGATGACACCGGCCAGGAATGCCGGCGCGGCGCAGGCCAGCAGCACGAAAGAGAAGTGGCTCACGTCGCTGCCACTGATCCAGTGCTGGGCGACAGCCGCGCCCAGCAGGGCGACGACGATCCCGAGGCCGCCAATCCTGGGCACTGGCACGATGTGAAACTTCTGCGGCTTTGAGAAGTCGCGGTCACCCGAATGCCGGGCATGCACCTTGGACGACCTCACGATCAGCAGAGTGATCGCGGCAGAAACAGTGAAGGCAATCAGCAGGATCAGCACGCCACAATTCTACTGGCGGGGTGCAGCGACAGCCGTTACAGCCGGTCAGCAGACCAACAGGCCGGCGCCCGTGCGTTAAATTACGCGACCGACTCTGTGCCTGCGGCACCCTGACCAGGGGCCGGATCTCGACGCCGCCTGTTGCCCGGAGATGCACCTTGCCACTGCCACGCGGCAGACCGCTCTTGCGGGCGCCGCTGACCTGCACACCCTGACACCTGGATGCCCTTTGTGCCGACTGCTTCCCCTTTCCTTCCCGCCTTTAGCGTCCATCGACTGAGATTGAGCGTGAGCTTGCTTGCGCTGCTGTGGCTCAGCGGCTGCAGCTACATGCCCACCATTGGCCCGAGCGCCGTGGACATCCAGGAAGCCGCAGCGCGGCCTGGCACCGCCGCAGTGCAGATCGTCGATGTGGATGACCGCGTGGCCCGCCGCCTGCTGTCGCAGCGCAGCTTCAAGCTGTTCTCTGAAAGCCTGGGCAGCCAGCGCGGGGCCGCGAGCGCCATCGGCCCCGGCGACGCACTCGAAGTCAACATCTGGGAAGCACCGCCGGCCACGCTCTTCGGCGGCGGCGCCATCGACCCCCGGATGCCCTCATCGGCGCGCTCCACGGTGTTTCCCGAGCAGACGGTGGACACCGAGGGCTTCATCTCGGTGCCCTTTGCCGGGCGCATCCGCGCTGCCGGCCTGTCGCCGCAGGCGGTGGAAGCCGAGGTCGTCAAACGCCTGCTGGGCAAAGCCAACCAGCCCGAGGTGCTGGTGCGCATCACACGCAATGCCTCATCGACGGTGACGGTGGTGGGCGAATTTGCGAGCAGCGTGCGCATGCCGCTGACGGCCAGCGGCGAGCGGCTGCTCGACGCCGTCGCCGCCGCCGGGGGTGTGCGCCAGTCCGTCAGCAAGATGACGCTGCAGGTCACGCGCGGCGCGGGCTTTCACGCCCTGCCGCTGGACCTGGTGATCCGTGACCCGCGGCAGAACGTGCCGCTGATGGCGGGCGACGTCATCACCGCGCTCTTCCAGCCGCTGAGCTTCACGGCCCTGGGCGCCACCGGCAAGAACGAAGAAATCAACTTCGAAGCCCAGGGCATCACGCTGGCCCAGGCCCTGGCGCGCGCGGGTGGCCTGATCGACTCACGCTCCAGCCCACAAGGTGTCTTTATCTTCCGCCTGGAGCCGCAAGCTGCACTCGACTGGCCGCGCACACCCGTGGCCACCACGCCAGAAGGCCTGGTGCCGGTGGTGTACCGCGTTGACCTGCGCAACCCGAACAGCTTCTTCGTGATGCAGAGCTTCCCGATCAGCAACAAGGACGTGCTGTATGTCAGCAATGCGCCGGCGGCTGAACTTCAGAAGTTCTTGAATCTGGTGTTCTCGGTGGCGTATCCGGTGTTGAACACGATCCAACTGACGCGGTAGGGAAAACGGGGCTCATGGTTGGCAAAAATACTCAGCAAGCGAATGATCCGACGGGCTTAGCGATGGCATCGGTCAGAGACTTGCTCGCGCTGGAAGATGAAGCATTCGTACGCAGCGCCTACCTGACTCTCCTTGGGCGAGAGCCCGACCAAGAAGGCTTCACGCACTACGTCACTCTCACCCGTGCAGGCGAGGACAAAAGTCGAATTGTTGCGATTTTGGCGTCGTCAGATGAGGGAATGCTGTGTCGGGGCAAGTTGCTTGGACTGGATGCGTTGATGCACCAATACCCGCTCATACCAGCCCCGTGGCCGCAACGAGCGCTGCTCCGTCTGACGCGACTCCTTGGGCGTTCATCCCTTGAGCCCACAGAACGAACCCTTCGCGCTTTGGAGAACCGCCTGTACCGACTGAGCCTCCAACTAGAAGACCAGTCCACAGCGTTGGCAACACTGAACCATAACCTGGCTCAGTTGAGCATCAGCGTCGATGGCCCGAGGCGCCCGAGGGGGATGACCACGAACGCAATCGGCAGCATCGATGACGCCCCACTGCGGCAGGTGCCACCCCGAGTTGAACAAGTTTTCCGGAGCATCAAGCAAGGTTTAGCACGCGGCGCCTCTGGTATCTGACGCAGTGCGCCTTCTCATCGATCTTCAGGCTTGCCAGAGTGGCAGTCGCCACCGAGGCATTGGCCGCTACAGCCTGTCCCTGACCAAGGCTCTGGCACGAAATGCAGGTCAGGATCAGGTGCTGATTCTGTTGAACGGGCTGTTTCCCGAAACCATTGATCCGCTTATTCGAGAACTGAACGGAATCATCGATCCAGCCTGCATCATCACGATGAGGTTGCCAGGGCCCGTGGCTGAACTGAAGCCCGAAAACGCTTGGCGTCGACACGCTTCGACGCTGCTGCGCGAGAAATTGATCGCTGAGGTGGCGCCTGATGTCCTGCTAATCGCCAGCATGGTCGAAGGCGATTGCGACGATACCGTAACCTCGGTCGGGTGGTTGAACAGTCAGACGCTGGTTGCGGCGGTGCTGTATGACCTGATCCCACTAATCAATCCGGACCGCCACCTCGAGTCAGACCTGGCCCGAACGTGGTATTTGGACAAGGTGGATTCCTTGCGGCGCTGCGACTTGCTGTTGGCGATATCTTCGTCGTCAATGCTGGAGGCTGAATTGCATTTGGGCGCTCGGGCTTCGCGCGTCGTCAATATCTCAACAGCAGCCGACGACATGTTTGTCCGCGCACAGGTCGATGAAACAGCAGCACTTGAATTTCGAGCGCAACTCGGGATCGCCCGACCCTACCTGATGCATTCGGGCAACGTCGAGCCACGCAAGAACTTCGACGGCTTGATCCGGGCATACGGTCTGGTGGCCCCTGTTTTGCGCAGGAGGTATCAGCTCGTTTTGGTGGGCAGACTCACTGCCAAGGGGCGACGGCAGCTAGAGGCAGTCGCGCTAGAAGCCGGCCTG
Source organism: Rubrivivax sp. (assembly GCA_031403895.1). Taxonomy (GTDB): domain Bacteria; phylum Pseudomonadota; class Gammaproteobacteria; order Burkholderiales; family Burkholderiaceae_C; genus Rubrivivax. The sequence goes on from JANNGN010000146.1 coordinate 3,398, forward strand.
GAGTTGACAGAGATGGTGCTTGCCGGCCATGTGAGCGACGAAGAACTGGTCTTTTTGTACTCTGGCTGCCATCTCTTTGTGTACCCGTCTCTGCACGAAGGTTTTGGTCTGCCGGCGTTGGAAGCCATGCACTTTGGCGTTCCCACGATCGGATCCAACACAACGAGTATCCCCGAGGTGATCGGACGGAGTGATGCGACCTTCGATCCTTCATCTGAGAAAGCCATATCTCAGCTGATACAGCGAGCACTGACCGACGTCCCGTTTCGCGAAAGTCTGGCACAGCATGCCAAGGAGCAATCGGCGCGTTTTTCGTGGGATGCAACAGCTCGCAACGCACTGGCCGCCTTCAGGTCCAGGCTGGCAACGGCTTCACGGAGAGCCCTACCGTCGCCCCGCGCCCGCATGCAACTGGTCGAGCATCAACTCGCCAGCGCGCAAGGTGCAACAGCACCTTCGGACGCGGAATTGCTGGTCGCAACAGGCTGTCTGGTGCAGAACGAGGTGACCGTGATTCGCCTGCGGGCACAAGCGTGTCTTTCGGGCGCACTCAAGTGGAGCGTAGAGCATTCACTCCAACAAGATTGTGCGCCGTCAGCATTCAATCGAGAGTTTGCAAATGCCCTCCAAGCACTCGGGCATGAAGTCACGCGCCAGCCAGCGCAACAAACTCGCGAGAACATCACGAGTGAGTCCTCTCTTGCGGGCAACCTTGGCTCGACTTCTCAGCAGGACGCCGGGCCATTTCCAGCCCAGCCGGTCCACAGGCTCACAGGCGCTTACGTTACGCGACAAAAATTCAAAGACTTGAAGAGTTCCGCGCTGCTCCCGCAGCGCAATCATCCGGACGACGAATGGCCCACGACTCTCATCGTCGCTGACAGCAGCACAAAGGTGATCGGGCTGATCTGTCCTACAACTCATGTCGCCCGAGCACTCCTGAACAGCGGCGTGCGCGTTCCAGTACGCACTGTGGGGATCGGCGTCGATCATTGGGACAGGCTAGAACCCTCACCGGCACGCTCCTGGCCGACCGACCAATTTCGCTTCCTGCATGTTTCGTCCGACCTTGCGCGCGCCGGCACCGATGCGCTACTTGCAGCATTTGGCGACGCCTTCGCCACGTCCGACGAAGTTGCACTTCTGATCAAGACTGCACCCCAATCCAGCACGGAGATTCAAGCGCATGTGGCTGCCTACCGAGCCAGTGCGAGAGGACTTCCGAAGGTGCATCTCATCGAGGATGATTTGAGCGACGGCGAGCTAAAGGCTTTGTACTTGCATTGCCACGTGCTCGTGGCGCCGAGCCGGTCCGAGACCTTTGGCCTGCCGTTGGCGGCGGCACTGCTTTGCGGCATTCCCGTCATCACCACGGCATGGGGTGGGCAGGCCGACTTCTGCAATGCACAAAATTCGTGGCTGATTGACTACAGCTTCGTCAACGCCGGAAGTCTCCGTAGCGACGAGGGATTGGTATGGGCAGAGCCAGACCGCAAGTCACTCACAACAGCCTTGAGGCGCGCCCGCGCCACTTCTCCGGACGATCGCCTGGAGCGTGCTCAACACGGCCGTCGCGTGCTGCTAGAAAATTACCTTTGGCTGGATGTGGCAGCTCATGCGGTGACAGCTGTCCGTGACTGGCATGTCAGGAGACCGCAGAGACCTGTGCGCCTGGGCTGGATCACCACATGGAACACCCGCTGCGGCATTGCCTCATACGCACGTCACATCATCGAAGCAACCAAGCAACCCGTTCAGGTGCTCGCTCCCCGGCAGGCAGATCTACTGAGTGATGACGAACTCTACGTTCACCGCTGTTGGCTGCCCGACAAGCTTGATCATCGTCTAGACGATCTCAGCGCGACCATCGATGAACTTGGCCTTCAGGTTCTCGTTTTGCAGTTCAACTATGGATTTTTCGGTCTGCCAACTTTGGCGCGCTTCCTTGAGAGACAGATCAATGCGGGGCGCGTACTCCTTGTAACCATGCACTCCACGCAGGATCCGGCAGCACTGGCGGCAAATGACGAGAACTGGCAATTGGCCACAATCGCGAAGGCGCTGAGTCAGTGTCACCGCGTTCTGGTGCATACCGTCGCCGACATGAACCGACTCAAGGATCTCGGGCTCGCTGACAACTTGGCTCTGTTTCCGCATCCGCTTTGGCACTTGCCCGCAACCTCTGTCCAACCCGAACCGGCAACATTCAAAACGCCATTGGTTGCAACCTTTGGATACTGCCTGCCTCAGAAAGGACTGCTCGAAGTTCTGCAAGCGACCGCCATTCTTCACCAAGGCAAAAAACCAGTTCGCCTGCTCATGCTGAACGCCGAGTTTCCGAGTCAGCTATCCCGCGAGTTGGTACTAGAGTTGCGCAGCCAGATTCGCGAACTCGCACTGGAGTCCCATGTCGACCTTCGCACGGACTTCCTTTCAGATGCAGAGATCAGCGCGTTGCTGGGTCAGGCGGACTTGCTGGTCTTCGCATACCAGGACACGCAGGAATCAGCCAGCGGGGCCATACGTCACGGCCTTGCGAGCAAGCGGCCGGTTTTGGTGACGCCGCTGCCTATCTTCGACGAGCTGGGTGACGCTGTTTTCAGGTCACACGGGCTCGGTGCTCAAGCACTGGCCGACGCCATCGAAGGCGTGCTTGACGCCTGCGTTTCAGAATCGACAAAGGCACAACTGGTTCGCGCCGCCGCAGACGGGTGGCGAGGAGAACACGCTGTTGACGACTTTGCCCACCGCCTGTATGCACTGGGCCGCAGCCTGAACGGGCTTGAACCAGAATCGCTGGTCCACCGGTTTCTGGGCTCAAGCCGAGCATTTCAATCCGAGGTCGGACTGCCCGTTGGGCCCGAGCTGCACACCACAGGGCGCAAGGGGTTGCTCTTGTCAGGACCCGCGCTCGCCGTGGCTTCCGGCCACTATGCTTTGCGATTGCACTGGCACGCGACTGGTCCGGCAACGTCGATAGCGAACCTCCGCGTGACGTGTCGCAATGTGCCGCAGCCGTTGGTGGATGAGCAACTCTCACTCGACAGTCACTCCGGGTCGGTCGTCGAACTGTTGTTCCGACTTGACCAAGCTGTCGATGATCTGACGATTTTCCTGCAGGTGGACGCCGCAGTTGAAGCGCAGGTGAAGGGCCTGGAACTCCTGAGGAACAGTACCCTTAGCCACTGAATCAAGCCCGTACGGACAGTCTCGCGCAAGTCCCGACCACGGCAGGCTGCCTAACCCAGGACGAGAGCATCGAATCAACCATGACCCAAGATCGACAAGCGGAGATTGATCTCAAGACGCTGTTGAACACGAACGACGAAGAGTTCGTGCGCGCAGCATATCGCCTTATTCTGGGCCGGGAAGCCGATCCGACTGGTCTCAACAACTACCTTGAACAGATTCGGGCGGGCCGTCCCTTGCGGCATATAGCCAGCGAAGTCGCACATTCGGAAGAGGGGTCTGGGCGTCCTTCCATCTGGCGAGAGTTGCTTCCGTTGGAAAGTGTACGTGGCGGATGGCGACGCGCTTCTTGGCTCAGGCGAAAGCTGTTTGGCAACGACAACACGGAACTGCTGCGCGGAGTCGGGAGGCTCGAGAACCGCATCTATTGCTTGAGCCAGCAAGTAAAGACTGCGGCCAAGTCCGCTAGACCCGCGCAGTCAGTAATTTCCGATGCCCGTGACTTCGGAACTTCAACTTCGTGGAGTAAATCCGAGCAGGCATCAACCGCCGAGCCGCCGCGTACAGCAGCCCTGCTGGGGCTGGCGGGGCGTGAACCGTTTCATCTGAGTTGGCCAGTCGGCATGCGCCGTGCAATGCGCCTGCCTGCTGCTGACGCCCTATCAACACCGAACTCGGCACGAGCCATGAGGGTGCTCATGGACGGGCACTTCAGCGGTACCTATAGTTTAGCTATCACCAATAGAAAGCTGGCAGTACAACTGCTGCAGCATGATCAAAGTGTCGAGGTAGCAATCCAGCCCCGAGAACGAGAGCCAACTGACGAACTCAAGGATCTTCCTGGAGGAGCGGAAGAGTACGAAATCTTCGAGGCCCTGCTTGCGCGCGGCAAGCAGCCTGAGTTTGTTTCGTCGCCTTTCGTCAGGCTCTACTCATCCTGGCCGCCCGTGCGCCATCGACGAACTGCCAGCGAGAGGGCCATCGGTGTGTTCTTCTGGGAGGAGTCCGCAATACTGCCGGAGATCATCGATATCTTCAATACGGGGTATGACGGCATTGTCGTCAGCACTTGGTTTGTAAAGCAGGCACTCATCGACAATGGCTGCCTAGTGCCGGTCGAGCTGGTGCCTTTCCCGATAGAGTTACCCGGGCGCAATGCCGTGCAGCAGCCTCAACGCAGAGGGGAGAAGCGTTGGATCGAGTTCTTGCATGTATCTTCGTGCTTTGCCCGAAAGGGCGCGGACGTCCTGCTGCGGGCATTCAGCGAGGTTGCGCTCCAATTGCCCAATCTACGGCTGACCATCAAGACATTCGAAAACCCGCACCTGCAGATACGCGAGCAGCTTGCATCGCTGGTGGACCCAAGGGTCCGTGACCGGGTGACTCTTCGCATCGAAGATCTCGACGATGAACGCATGGCCAATGTGTACCGTGCGGCTGACGTGATGGTGCTTCCCACACGCGGTGAGGGCTTGAACATGCCAGCCATTGAAGCGGCCTACTACCGTATTCCCGTCATCGCCACGGACTACACGGGCCAAGCAGATTTTGCAATGGCGGACAACAGTTGGCCTGTCGATTTTGATCTGCGTCCTTCAAAGAGCCATCTGGAGCGAGGCGACTCTTTGTGGTGCGAACCCTCGCACGCCGCCCTGTGCAGCCGGATGCGTGAAGTCGCTGTCGGCTTGATGAAGAACCCACAGGAAATTTGGGCCCGTGCAGACCGGCTGAGCCAACTGGTGCATGAGACATTTCTGCACCCGCGTTCTGCCATTGCATTCCGTGCATCGCTTCAGCGATTGGCGGACCAGCCCAGCCTTCTCGCACCGGGGCGACCGCTTCGACTGACCTTCGTGAGCTCGTGGATGGAGGTGTGCGGGATTGCTGAATACACACGGTTTCTCGGAGTCGCAATGGCGGGCAATGGTGTCCACGTCTCGGTACTTGCTCCTGAGCACGAACACTCGATCGCCGCCAGTCCGCTACCGGCCCGAAAGGGCTCGTGGCGTCAGACCAAATACTTCCGGCTGAAACAGCAAGACTTTGATGCCGACGCCGTTTGGTTCGAGCATCACCCTGCCTTCTTCGAACTGGACGAGAATCTGCGTCGCCTGGTGCAAGATCTGGCCAGCCGTGGGGTCCCAAGCTTCATCACATTGCATTCAACTAAAGAGCTGCTCATCAATACAGGGCATCTACCAGCGCTTCTCAAGTGTCTGCTGGAGTTCGAACGGGTCATCGTGCACTCCGATCTCGACCGGAACCTGTTGCTGCAAATAGGACTGTCCCAAAATGTTGTCGCCATACCGCATGGCGTTACGGCCGCCCAGTCGTCGGACCGTCCACCTCTTAAAGCGCAAGCTGCGGCAATCCGGATAGGTAGCTTCGGCTTCCTATTGAGCCACAAGGGAATCGACAAATTGATCGAGATGGTTGCGGAGTCCCGCAAGAAAACGGGCACTTCGAAGGTGTCGTTGACGTTAGTGAACAGTGTTCGGGGCGACGCAGAGTCCAGGGAGACCTACCGTCAGTGCGTCGAAAAGTCTCGGCAACTGGGTGTCAGCGATGTGGTGGACTGGCACACCGACTTTCTGCCCAACGAGGAAATCCTGCGCTTGCTTTCGGAGTGCGACGTGCTCTTGCTTCCCTATCAGCCGACCACCGAGTCTGCAAGTGGTGCGGTGCGATTGGCAATGTCAGCATGTGCGCACGTTCTGGTGTCGGGCGAGCCCATCTTCGATGAACTTAGGCAGTGTTGCTTTACAGTCAGAGCCGACAGCGGCAAGTCGCTTTGGCTGGATGTAGAGACTTTCCTCAGTCAACTTCAAAGTGCTCACCAGCGCGATCGGGCAAAGGCACGCACTGACTGGCTCTGCAGTCGCGATTGGGGTCACATCGCAAAGCGCTCTGAGAATCTCATCCAGGCTTGCTTGACGGATATCCGATATGCAGCGGCTGTTGAGCACTCACAGAATGGGACGGGGTTTTCAAGTTAAACGGCCAATGACAACCCTTTGAATCCATGACACTAAGCACCTGGACGAGAGGGCTGCTGTTTGCCCTCTGTGCGCCGAAAAAACTGACTGACCGCAACCGATATCCCGGCACTGCCCGAGCTTGAGGCGTTATGAGGCTGATCTTCAAAAGACGCGGTGTCATAGCGAAAGTCGCTCACTTCCCTCTTGGAAAGGCGTGCCACTCCGTCACTTCCGAGGATGGGTCTGTCAGTGCCTCAACCTGATATCCAAGCGATTCAAGATAACGTTTGGCTTCACCGCTTTCGACCCCGATCGACGCCATTCTGGGTAGGTTTTGCTCGTAATAGATTTCCTTGATGAGGCCAGCCTTCAGCAATCGCTCACATCCCTTAAGGACTAGAGTGTCTGCGCCTTCCACGTCGATTTTTAGCAACCGAATCTCGGTGTTTCCAAATATTTCATCGAGCTTGACGCAGACCACTTTACAGCTGGGTCCAACTGGGTGATCCATCAATCCGCCCCAGCCCGTTTGTTCGTCTGGTCCTAAAACGAACTCGTGAATGCGGTTGCTGTCGCTCAAAGCTACGCCAAGGCAATGAATCTGACTCGACAGGCCGTTGAGCTTCACATTTGAGAGCAATTGTGGGTAAATTCGCGGCGATGCTTCAAAGGCCATGACCTCATTGCCAGGGTTCGCTTTCGCCCAAAGCAATGAGAAGTAGCCAATGTTGGCGCCGACATCTACAAGCGTACCGCCATCGCTTTGCGCAATGCGCAGCAACTCCAGGCTGAGACTTTCCTCCCAAACTGAGTGCTCAAATATAGATTCCGAAATGATGTCGCCGTTGTGTATCAAGACTTTCAAGTCATCAAAGAACTTGATCTTGCCGATTCTCTGCACAGTGGGTGTTGCTGACATGGTATGAACTTTCAAAATACTGCTTGGAAAGGCGCAAGTTGCTGCGCAGAAAATGCTGACGCCATCGGCTTCAGCATGAAATAAGCAGCGCCGTTGTCGAGTGCTGGAAACGCCACTTCCTCACCCGTGCGGGGCTGAAACTTTCGGGCGCCGAAATTGTAGGCCTCAGGACCGCAGACTTCGGCGGCCCGGGTCGGCAGTTGGTTCTTCCAATCAGTGATCTGGTTGGCATGAGCGTGATGCCACCGGGCCAAGTCAGCCAGGGTCTTTTCCCCCCTGATCACATCCAAAGTTTCTCTGGTCTTGAACGTCGGTGAGTGACTTTGGCGCACGATTGTGCTCATGGTCGTCTTGCTATCTCGGGTCCGCAACCGGGGTTGGTGCGCAGTGTGTCCACTCATCGCTGAGCTCGGAAATCCGCGCCCAACCACCAGTGTGGCGGAACGCTGAAGCGGGTCGATCGATCAAGCGGGATACCGCCGGAAAAACATGAAGGCGCCAATCGCACCGCCGTGGTCTGTGAGTTCGGTGTGGACCATGCCGCAGCCCGAGCGCTGAATGATGAACATCAACTGGCTCAGGTTGTAGTAGTTCATTTGCATCTCGGGGTCAACATCCGATGCGCCAGTTCGCTCGCTCTTTGGTTCGCCACCCAACCCGCTTTCAGACAATCGACTTTCGATACCTTGAGGGTCAGCCGGAGCCGAGCGCTGCGAAGGCACTTGATTGGGTGGCACGCCATAAGTCGATTCATGGAGGTGCCAACCAAACGTGACGTGCAACGCCGCAATGCCACCTGGACGCACACGTTTGACGAGCTGTTCGAAAAGGACCAGTCCCCTGGCAATGTCGATGTGCTGGATGACGATGACCGTGTGTACAAGGTCAAACTGCCCCGTCACAGCCGATAGCGTATCGTCTGACATCACGAGCTGGACGTTTCGCAGTTTCAGCCGTTCGCAGTTGCGGCGGGCTTCTGCCAACATCGACGGCGACACATCAACCCCGACGACCTCAGCTGCGGTCTGGGCAAACGGCAATACCAGCCGGCCAACACCGCAACCGAAGTCAAGAACTCGTTGCGGCGCGAATGCTGGATCGAGATACCGGCGGCAGGTGTTCAGCACATGATCGACGTGATTCCTGCCAAACGCAAAGAACTCGTCCTTTGCCTCGTTCGTCAAGGCGGAAGAGCGAAACTTCGGGTGCGTGAGCACCCCAAAGTAGGGGTCGCGTGCGCCCCACTGTTCCCAGTGCTGATCGGTGCTCATGGATTAGAAGTTCTTGTTTGAAACTCGCATTGTCGGGTCACTTTCGGCAATACCAATTTCGGGTCATTGGGATGTGACGGCTTCGGCACTCGTGATGTGCGTGAAACATACTTTGAAAAAGGCATGGTACACACACCGTCTAAGCCTGTCGATCGACGCGCATGGCATGCCGACGCGAAGCTGCTTTCTTGCCCGCAGCGCCATGTCAGTTTTGACTTGGCTGTGCGCCTTGCGGCCCCATCGCGCGAAAAAACATGAACGCACCGATGGCGCCCCCGTGGTCGGTCAGTTGGGTATGAACCATGCTGGCGCCGGCACGCTGGAGCACGAAAAGTAGCTGGCTCATGTTGTAGAAGTTCATCTGCATTTCCGGGTCTGGCGCTGGCGCGGCGGCCGGCGCAGCGACTGGCTTAGGAAGCCCCCGCAGCCAGCTACCCAGGGCGCGGCGCAACATCAACCACCAGGGCTGCGGCACCGGTGGCGGCAATGGCGGTGCGACGCCATGGTTTGCGGCGTGATGGTCCCACGCGAAGGTCACATGCATGGCGCCCAGCCCACCTGGCGCGATGCGCCGCACGATCTGCTCGAAGAGCTTCAGGCCGCGGTCGATTTCAATGTGCTGGATGACGATGCAGGTATGCACCAGGTCAAACTGCCCTTGCACCGCCGACAGCGTGTCGTCGGACAGCGCCAGCACCACATTGTTCAGGCCTTGCCGATCGCAATTGCGCTGTGCCTCGGCCAGCATCGACGGCGAAATATCGACCCCCACCACCTCCGCCGCCTGCGCCGCAAAGGGCAGCACAAGGCGGCCGACGCCGCAGCCGAAGTCCAGCACCCGCTGCGGTGCGAAGGCGCCGTCGATGTGTGCCCTGCAAAGGCCGAGCACATGCTCAACGTGGTGCCGGCCGAGCGCAAAGAACTCTTCCCGCCCTTCGTCGGTGAGTGCATCGGCACGAAACTTCGGGTTGGTCAGGACACTAAAGTAGGGGTCCCGCGCGCCCCACTTTTCCCATTCGATATCGGTTGTCACCAGGTCGGTCTCTGCCTCTTGGGGCCGGGAGTGGCCTGTTGCGAAGGCCGAGCGTTCACGCCAGCATCCAGCGCAGCGTGTCGCGCAGCCCAGGGCCTTTGACGGCACCGATCGCACGCTCGGGCGCGGCGCGGCTGCCCACCAGCTTCTGCACTTCGTTGTCGCGCACAAAGGCCGGGTTGATGCGCAGCTCGGGCATGTGCCCGGCAATGTCGGCAGTCATCTGCAGCACCGCGCGCAAGGTGTGGCCCACGCCTGAACAGACGTTGAAGACCTCGCCTGCGGTGTTGGACCGGAGCAGGCGGGCGTAGCAGTCAACCACGGTTCGAACATCGGAAAAGTCGCGTTCGACATCCAGGTTACCAAGTTCGAGCACCACCGCCCGCCGCCTGAAGTGCGCCACGATCTTCGGCAGCAGGAAGTCTTCAGACTGCCCGACCCCGGTGTAGTTGAAAGGCCGCACTACCGTGATCGGCAAGCGCGTTTGCCAGGTGGCCGCCATGTACTCCATGGCCAGCTTGCTGACGGCGTAGTCGTTGGTGGGCGCAGCGGGCACCGACTCGTCGATGACACCCGCCGTGCTGTTGCCATAAACATTGGCACTGCTGGCCAGCAGCACCGCAGACGGCGGCGCGTCACCACCTGCAACAGAGGCCAGCGCGGCCAGCAAGTGACGCACGCCGATCAGGTTGGCGCCGTAGATGGCGCCCACATCGCCATGCCCGACGAAGGCGATGCCGGCGAGATGGGCGACCTTGTCGGGGCGCACCGTGTCCGCCATGCGCAGCAGCCCTGCGGGGTCGAGCAGGTCGCAGGCGTGCAGCGCATGCACGCCCGGCTGCAGGGGCTGGTCGGGCTCGGGTGCGCGCTGCACCAGGCCATGCACCTCGTGGCCTTCAGCGGCCAGTGCGGGCGCCAGATAGCGGCCCGTGAAGCCGTCAACACCGGTGACGAGTATTCGGCTCATGACTGCCTCATGCCTAGCATCAGAAAGAGAAACCGCTTTGATTGCGGCGCAGGTCAGCCGCCACCATCGTCTCGCACAGCTGTTCGAGCGTGGTGCTCGGCGCCCAGCCGAGTTCACGCTGGGCCTTGGCCGGGTCACCAATGAGCAGTTCGACTTCAGCCGGCCTGTAGAGGCGAGGATTGACGCGCATCAGGGTCTTGCCGCTGTGGCGGTCGATGGCCACTTCGGCTTCGCCGCTGCCGCGGAATTCGAGATCGAACCCGGCTGCCCGGCCCGCCAAGGCCACGAAGTCGCGCACGGTTTCCGTGCGGTTGGTGGCCAGCACATAGGTATCGGGCCGCTCGGCCTGCAGCATGCGCCACATGCCTTCGACATATTCCCTGGCAAAGCCCCAGTCGCGCTTGGCGTCGATGTTGCCCAGTTCCAGAACCTCGAGCTTGCCGAGCTTGAGTTTGGCCATGCCGTCGGTGATCTTGCGCGTGACGAATTCGCGGCCACGCAACGGCGACTCGTGGTTGAACAGGATGCCGCTGGCGCCGAAGATGCCGTAGCTCTCGCGGTAGTTGATGGTCATCCAGTGTGCGTACAGCTTGGCCACGCCGTAGGGGCTGCGGGGGTAGAAGGCGGTGGTTTCCGACTGCGGAATGGCCTGCACCTTGCCGAACATCTCGGAGGTGCTGGCCTGGTAGAAGCGCACCTTCTTGTTGACGATGCGGATGGCTTCCAGCAGGTTGACCGCGCCGACGCCAGTGATCTCCGCCGTGGTGATGGGCTGCTCGAAAGACACGCCGACAAAGCTCTGCGCCGCCAGGTTATAGACCTCGGTCGCTTCACTGGACTGAAGCAGGCGAATGCAGGTGCTGAGGTCGGTGAGGTCGAATTCCACCAGGTGCAGGTTGGGGTGGCCGAGCACGCCCAACTCTTCCATGCGCCAGAAGTTGACCGAACTGGTGCGCCTGTAGGTGCCAAAGACCGTGTAGCCCTTGGTCAGCAGCAGTTCGGCCAGATAGGCGCCGTCCTGGCCACTGACCCCGGTGATGATTGCGGTTTTCATATTGCGTTGAGTCACTTGCGTAGGGGTCAATTGTCAATCAGGGTGCTGGGGGAAGATTCAGTCGGCCGCAAGATGGGACATGAAGACTGGCAAGGCGGCGCCACAAATAGCCGTCCACGAATAGCGCGATCTGGCCAGCAGGCGAGCGCGCTCGCACATTGCATCCACATCGCGGGGCTGCAGCCAGAAACTCACCAGGCTGGGCAGGAAGCTCTCTGCATCGCTGGCGATGTAGTGCTCATCAGGCTCGGCGTCGATGCCGCGGGCACCGAATGCAGTGGACATCACGGGGACGCCTGAGGCGAAGTAATCCAACATCTTCAGGTTGCTGCCAGTGCCCGAGGTCATGGGGTTGATGGCCAGTTCAGCCGCACTCAGGAGAATCTGTTTTTCTGCGTCATCGACCACACCCAGAAGCCGCAAGTTGTCGGGCACGCCGCGGCCGTTGAAGTACAAGCCAGCGCTTCCCACAACCGCAAACATCACATGCGGCAATGCCTGCGCGTAGCCGAAGATGCGTTCGACAGCGTCCAGGTTGGGGCCGTGCCAACTGCCCAGAAAAATGACCAGCGGGCCGTCTTTCAGAACCAGGCGATGGCGTAGCTGGCGCCGGGTGGCCTGGGCGACGTAGTGGACATCCTCTTCGGCAAAGCCGTTCGGCACCACCATCGTCTGCGCAGCCGTCGGGCCATAGAGCGCAGACATCGATTCCAGGTCGCAGTCGGCGCACGCGAAAACGACCTTCGCTTCAAGCCACGCCTTGCGCTCTTCGGAACGAACCAGTTCGATGAGTTGCGAGGCCGCGTCGCTCTTCGGCAAGATGCCTTGCTTGAGCGTCAATTCAACGTCCTGCGCTTCAAACCACAGGGGCAGGTGTGCAAAGCGCTCGCGCAACAGGCTGGTGAAGAAGGGATGGCATGCCACCACCACATCGGCTTGGGCGCATTCTTCGTCCAGCCGCGCCAGGAATCTGGGGCTGTGGATGATCTCGCGGCCGGCCACGATATCGGTCACTGGCACCCATTCGACCTGGCGGCTGGCTTCGACCTCGCGGCGCTGATGCTCCGCACTCTTGGGAACACAAATCTCCCACAGTCCGGGCGCAATCTCATGCCTGGTTTCAGCCACGTCCTCATTGCACAGGCAGACCAGCACCACATCCATCGACCGGGCAAGGGCCTTGTACAGATGAAATACCCGCGACTGGCCGCCACCACGGGCCGGCGTGACCGCGAAGGTGATCGCAACCACGGCTTTCTTTCGCACCCTGGGCTGTGCTGCTTTCACCCGGTGGCTTGCCAGGGGTTCCGGCAGGCTGAGCCCGAGGAGTCGTTCGGCAAGCGGCTTCCAGCTGATGTTTGCCACCCGGCGACGGGCCAGGCGACCCATCTCCTGCGTGCGCGAGCGATGGCTGCACAGCTCGTCAATGGCCCCGGCCAGCGCCAGCGGGGTGGGCGCCACGCACAAACCGGTCACGCCATGCTCGACGAATTCGTTCACGCCACCTGCATCGTGAACGGTGAGCACGGGTTTTGCGCTGCGCATGGCCTCAATCGTGATGAGTCCGTAATCCTCGTCGTAGGGCACGTAAGGCACGGCCAGCGCATTCGCGTAGGCATCGAGCACCTGCATGTCGGTCATCGAACCCAGGAACTGGATGCGGCTGTCACCGGCCGCCAGTTCGCGCAGCCTGTGTTCGTCTGGCCCGGTCCCCCCGATCAGCAGCTGGATATCGGCCCGCACATGCCGCATGGCCTCGATCAGCAGACCCACGCGTTTGGGTTGGTCGAGGCGGCTCACCGTGAACAGGTAGTCGTCACCGCCGCAGTGAAAGCCTTCAAGTCTTGGCGGGTGGTAGGCGACGCTGACTTCAACACTGGGCGGAAAGTAATTCGAGCGGCCAGCGACGTTTTTTGAGATCGTCGTGTAGGAAGCAATTCGCGCCGGCTGCAGCGCAAATTCGTCCAGGGCGTGAATCAGGTGTCTGGAAAACGGCCCTGGGAAACGCGAGAACTCTGCTGAAATTCGCCCGCCTTCCATGGCGCCCTGCAGCAGGTCGAGCAAGCGAACTACTGCGCCATTGTCCTGCGCACGGGCGTACTTCAGCAGCTCGATCTCCTGCCGCACCCAGGCCAGCTCGGCGGGCCAGGCCACGGTCTCGGGTTGCGTGCAAAAGTGATAGGTGTCGTACAGGCCCCGCAGCTTGTGCTGCATGTAGATGGCAAGGTTCGGGTGGCACGTCATCCAGGCCGGGTACTTGGTGGCGATGACGCGGTCGTAGCCCAGCAGATCAACCTCCGCGTGCTTTCGGTAGGAGTTGATCAACTCCCCAAGATTGCCCTCCAGCGTCGGAACTTTGACGAGTTCACAGCTATGGCCGGTGCATTCGTTGACAAAACGTTGCAGGCCCAGCCAGAGATGTTCTGCGCCCCCCAGGACGAAGTGATAGGGGCTGGGTGCAAGGATGGCGAAGTTCATGGTCTTTCAGTCGGCAAGCAATTCGGAAACCACGCGCGCCCAGCTGATGTCCAGATTGGCGTAGAGCTTGCGGCCGTTGTCACCCATCGCCTGAGCGGCGGCCTTTCCGGCCCACAAGGTGTTGATAGCGGCCGCAATGGATGCAGGAGAAGGCGCGGTCACGAAACCCGTCTCGCCATCACGCACAAAGTGAGTGGGGCCGCCGGAGTCGGTGCAGGTGATGACGGGGCGCGAGGACAGCATGGCCTCGAGCGTGATGAAGCCGTAGTCTTCAAGCAGCGGACCGAAGAACACGCCCAGGGCGTTGGCGTAGTGCTTGCGCATGCTGGACGCGTCAACGCGGCCCAGGAAGCGAACGCGGTGGCGCAGACCGAGTTCCTCGGTCAGTGCCTCCAGCTGCTGGCGCAGGCCTCCTTCGCCAGCAATCACGGCAAAAACCGGCTCGGCCACCAGTGGCATGGCGCGAATGAGCAGCTCTTGCCGTTTGAGACTTTCCAGCCGGCTGGGTGCGTAGATGTAGGGCAACTGATCGCCGGAGAAGAACAACTCCGCCTGCGCCGGTGGCTGCAGCAGCGGCTGCGACTCGATCTGGTTGAAGCGGCGCAGGCGGTCACTGACAGTCTGCGAGATGGTGAAGACCTTCCGGGCGCCAGTCAGCGCTTCGGTGTCGCAGCGGACAACAGCCTCTCTCAAAGCCACCGCTTCGGCATTGCTGGAGTGGTCCCCGTACGGGGTATCGAAGAGTTCGTACAGGCTCCGGTGCTGATGCATCAGCCAGACCCGCTTGGACGGGTGCTGGAGGTAGAACGCGGGAAACTTCAGCGCAATGACTTCATCAATCGGTCCGCAATCGAAGCGCTCAAAATTCTCAAGGCTCCAGGCCGCCATGGATGCCTTGACAGCTGCGGCAGGCCCGAACCGAAACGGCATCGTCACGACTTCCACCGCGTGCCCCGCTTCGATCAAGGCCCCGCACAGGCCGCTGGTCATGAGTTCAGCGCCGCCTGAAATGAACGGCACCTGAACGCTGGCTATTGCAATTCTCATGACCCGTTTGCTTTCGTCATGAGCATCTCGCGGACCCTTGCGAATGCCGCTGGATCGACGACTTTGTCAGCCACCGCTTCCGCTGCTGGCCGCCCTTGCGGTGGATTCAGGACAGTGGCCTGGCCGCTGCCGACCACGGCGCGCGTGCGGCGGGACTCTTCACGCACCAGATCCTGCACCAGCTGCAAGCCACCCACCGCCGTCTCGACGACATTCGCTGCCTGTGCAACCGCCGATTCCAGGCGCGCCTGGCGTTGATCGGCCTCGTCCAGCCGGTTCGTCAGCTGCGCAAGACAGGCAGCGATCTGACCCGTCAAGGCTGCCGACAGCGCGGCAAGTTGCTGGCTTTGTAGCTGCTGTTCCTGAACGTGGGTTTGCCGCTGCTGTTCCAGAACCTGAGTTTGCCGCTGCTGTTCCTGAACTTGGCTTTGACGGTGCTGCTCCTGGACCTGGCTTTGACGGTCCTGCTCTTGAACCCAGCCCTGTTCAAGGCTGCGCAGGCTGCCCGAGACCTCGGCAAGCCGACGCTCGCTGGCGGTCAATGACTGCGCAAGAGCACTGAGCTTCACACCCAGTCGGTTCTCGGCAGCGTCGGCCCGGTTGAATGAACGGGCGCTATCGAGCCCAATCAAACGGCGCAGCAGCTTGGCCACTTTGTTGCCCTGCTGCATGGCCAATCGCTGTTGAAGCAGCTGCGCGACGTTGCGCGTGGCCTCGATCTGCCGCCCTTCCGGCGACTGCGCCAACGCCAGGAAAATGGACTCCTTGGGCTGCCCCCCGCGCAAGCGGGTCAGGTAGCTCTGCAATCCGGCAGGGTCTGGCGCGCGGTGCAGGGTGGCCGAATACGCGGCCAGCACAAATTCTTCGTCGTACAGCGCAAGAATCTCATCCAACGGTGGGGGCTCGCTCATGGTCGTGTTCTCTTCCAGGATCAAATCGCATGCAAAGGCTGCTGGCGCGGCAATCGGCCCCGCCAGATTCTCGTGCGCGGTCGTGCTATTTTCTTGATGCTCGGGTGGGGGTGCGGCTTCCGTTGCAGCGCTGCTGCGCGCCAGGGCCGAAAGTTGCTGCGCAAGGGCTGCGTGATGCTGCCTTTCAGCGAAAAGAGCGTCGCACAGTGCGGCAAGTTCTTCATCGACGGCCTTGGCATCCGCCGTGGCCTCTGCGCCCGCTCCGGCAGCCCGCAACGCGTCTGCAGGAATTGCCGGCAAGAGGGCGGACTGGGCAGGAACTTCTGCAACTTGCGCAAGTTGCGCCGCTTGCACCGCTTGCACCGCTTGCGCCGCTTGTGCCGCTTGCGCTAATTGCGCCAATTGCGCCACTTCCGCCGCCTGCAAGGCACGCCGCAGCGCCGCGACCTCCTCGCGCAACGACAAGCCCGCAGCGGCCTCCTCCTGCAACCTGCTCAGCAGCGAATCGACTGCGACCGCCTGTCCGTTGGCCTGTTGGGACAGCCATCTGCGCCTCTCGGTGGCATGCAACTCGGAAAGCGCCCGCATGGCGCCCATATGACCCTCAATGAACGACTCCAGGCGGGTCCGCCCCTGCCCCAGTTGTTCGGCAAGTTGCTGCTCGCGGGCGCAGGCGTCTTGCAGTTGGGCCTGAAGTTCCAGCACCGCGTTGCCCTGCGCTGCTTCCAGGGTGGCGAATGCTGACCGAATCGTGTCCAGCTGCCCCTGGTGTTGTGCGGCCAGCGCCGCTTCACGGCTTTGCGCTTCAGCGGTCAGGCTGTCACACAGGGCGTCATGCTGGATGGCCAGGTCGGCGGCCAGCTTGCGCAGTGCGTAGTGCATTGACTCACGAGCCTCGCGCTCGCGTGCCTCGTGGGCAGATGCCACTTCTTGGGCCGCAGCGCGCGCCATGACCAGTTGCTCGCGGTATTCGCGGGCCTGCGCGGTTGAAGCGTCAAGGCCGTCCTGCAGTTCAGCGATTTGCCGGTCCCGGGCTGCCATGTCGGCGTGCAACACCTCTGTGCCGAGGCGGTAGGACTCGGTCGCCGCTGCAAGCGCAGTCCGCTGCAATTCAACTGCTTGATTGATATCCGAAAGATTGGAGCGATTCCGTTCTGTGTCTTCACTCAGTGCCAACTGCGCCTGGGCATGGTGCGCGCGCGCTGCGGAAAGTGCATGTTCAAGTTCGAGGATTCTCGAATCAAGATGGGTGCGTTCCGCCTGTGCCTTTTCAGATGCCTTTTCAGCTGCCGCCTCGGCGCTTTTCGATGTTTCCGAGCGCAATGACTGGATGGCGCTGGCTTGCTCCGCGTTGCGGTTGGCCCAGTCAGCTTCTCTCGCCTGGGCTGCAGCCACTTCGGCTTGCAGCTGGCTCGCCAGCGAACGGGCTTCCTCCAGAGCCTGCTGCGCGTGAGAGCTTTGCCGCCGGGTCGCCTGCAAGTCCGATTCAGATTGCGCCCGTTGCGCAGACCACAGGGCTTCGGCTTCCGCGAGACGGGCCGCCACGGCGGCCGTCTCGGCCCGGGCATTCACCTCGAGCAGCGCAAGTGCTTCGCGTTCCTGCAAGGCCGTCGCAAGCTGGTTGCCAAGATCGTCCTGCGCGGCGCCCAGACGAGCGCATGCTGCCTGCTGCGCCAGCATCTCAACCCGCAGGCCCTGCTCCAGGGTTGCGAAAGCAATGTTGACGGCCTGCAACTCTGCGGTCGCCGATTTAGGGGCCGCCTGGCCGTCATCGGGCAACACGGGCGCCACCCCCTTGCGCAAGGCGCCGGGTCCACGGCGGTATGACGACGGGGCCTCTTTCGCGCTCATTCCAAGGCCCCGATTTCAGGCTCGAGTGGAGAGGGTTCTGGCGTCACCCCCCAGATCAAACTTCCCTCAGGCGCGCGCGGCGGGCGTTCCTGCTCGCCTGGCAGGCAGGCGCGCACTTGCACCGCGAGCAGGCCGAAGCCGAGCAGGCGCGTGTCGTCCATCCCCGCCAGGTTCTTGGGGCTGTCGATGTCGCTCAAGACAAAGTCGATTTCGCACCGCGTGCTGCGGGCAACCGTGCGCACGACCACGTCAACCGTTTTCGGACCACCCGGTCTGAAGAACAGCAGTGCCAGGGTCTGGCCGTTTTCGGATATCCGGCAAACAGGGCAGCGTGGGCGCAGCGCTTCGAACAGCTCGATCTTCAGCCTGACCGTCAGTTCAGCCTTCAGCTCCACGGCAGAAGGCGCGATCGACAAGCAGACCTTCGATTCGCGCCCGGAACTCCACGCGCCCCAACCCTCGGGCGCATGGAAGCCTTCGAGCACCATGCACGACCAAGGGTCGCCGCAGCTCAATTGCAGTTGCGCACCGACGACGACCGCTGGCGCCGCAAAAACGAGATCGACTCCAAGGTCCTGCCGGTTCCCGGGTGCCGGGGTGCCCCAACCCTGAACCGGCGCGACCTGTCCTGAAAGTGTCAGCGCAAGCTGTGCGCTCATTTCAGCCGTCAGGTCTGCCGCAGGGAAAACCACTTTGCGGCTGCGCACCGCTGCAAACCCGGTCTGCAATTGGGCGTAGGACCACGACTCGATGCCACGCCGAATGAAGTCATCCCCCAAGGCAAAGGGCAACGCACCGTGTGCGGTTGACTGCGCCTCGCCCGGATTGGCGCCAAACGCGGTTTGCCAGAATGAAGACGACAGCACGCCGTGGTGCAGCGCCTCTGAAGTGCCCAGGTCAACGCCAGCCAGCTGAAGGCGGAGCCGGGGGTCGCCCAGCAGAAAGGTCGTCGGCAATCCGATGGTCTGCGCTTCAACGCCCAGCGACGAGGACAGCGTCAGGGCTTGCGGTGTGGTGCGGCTCTGGAAGACGACGCCGTAGCCATTGGCGTTGCTCATCATCACGGTCTTGCCGAACCTGGCGCGCAGGTGCTGTGCGACAGCGCCCGTGTCGGCACGGAAGGGATGCTCCAGCAACACACAGCCCGGGTAGGGTTGCAGGGCGATGGCCAGTTCGTCGTCGAAATCCGGCCAATCCGCGAAGCGCCCATTTTCGATCAGTATCGAGTCGCCGACGGTTTGGCCGATGACCAGCGGCCAGCCGTCGGGAATCTGCAGTGCGGGGAACGCGTGCCGCGTCATCAGGGCCACAAATCGGCGCGACTGCAGCTCAGCGTCCACGCCCGACACGGCGACCTGCCCGAGCTGTGCCAGCAGCCAGGGGTCGTTCGTCGATGCGCCCAGGCAGAGGTCCCGCAGAAAGCGCAAGGCATGAATGTGGAAGCTGATATACGACCCGCCATGGCGGTTGATGAGCCGCTTCATCGCCGGCGGCAACTCGAAGCCGATCACCAGGTCGCTGTCCAGCAGCTCATCGGCCAGCGCGGGGCGCGTGTCAAGGATGTCGCCGTCGTAGCGGCGGGCCCAGGCCAGCGGCGAGTTGTCGCTGTACTCCTTCAACACGCTCGGGGATCGCACTTGAGTGGCCAGTTGCTCGAAAGTCGCGGGTGGCTCGACAAACCGGGTTTCCACACCCCAGCGCGACCAGTTCGTCATTGCGCCCAGCAGGGCAGCCAGCCACCGCAGGTTGCCGGTTTGGGCGTGTTTGTAGCCCTGCGGCCCCAGGCTGAAGCGCAGCAGGTCGCAGGTGAAAACCACGCGCCGAACCGGTTTCGCCAGACCTGCTGGACGGGGCCGCACCGCAAGCAGCGGCCCTGGCGCAAGGTGGACCATGGTGTGCAGACTGCCGGTCACCGACGCTGGCCGAACAGCCGTGGCCACAGGCTCGGCCTGCTTGCGTGGGCGGGCTGGCAAGGCACAGCAGCGGAGACTGTTTTCGGCTCTGGAAGCAAGGTTCTCTCTGGGCAGGCAAGCAGGCGGGCAGGCAGGCCGGAAAGGCGCGCGGCGGGCATGGGCAACTCACACGCCGGGTGCGGATTATCGCCTCAGTACGCGCAGGCGGCGGCACCGCTACGGCGCAGGCAGCGCGTTGCGCTCAAACACATACAAGCGCCCGAACAGCGAAGGCTCGCAGTCGATGCGCTGGCCGGCTTAGCCGGCGCGCTGGAAGAGGTCGAACAAGAAATCTTCCGTGAAACCGAGTTCGAACCAGCGCGTCTGGCGCATGACGGCGGTGACTTCACTGTGCAGGCGCACACCCCACGGATAGGGCACGGCGGCGTTGGCCCGTTCGACGATGGGCTCGCCGCCCAGGATGATGCGGCCGCCTTCGGCCAGGTGCGCGCCGAGTTGCGGCACGACCTGCAGGAAGTCCACGCAGTGGTGGAAACTTTCGTAGAACCAGATCAGCTGGTAGCGCTCGCCCGGCCGCGGGTTGAGGCCGAAGCGGCCCTGGTGGGCGTGCAAGGTGACCTGGAAATGCTCAGCCTGCTGGCGCACGAAGTCGCAGAAGCGGGGTGAGATGTCCACCGTGTCCACGTTGACGCCCAGCCGCGCCAACGCCAGCGCCGTTTGACCGAAGCCGGCGCCGTACTCCAGGGCCCGGTCACCCGCCTTCAGCTTGCAGTTCTTGAGCAGCATGCCGGTGGCCAGCACATGGTCGGACGCAGAGTCGATGGCCAGCGCATCACGACGCTGGTAATAGCCAGGAAAGCGAATCGGGTCGGCGCGTTCCCAGCCGGTGTCTTGCTCGTCAGACTCGACGGCATAGGCGCGGTCCACGCCCACCACCAGTGCCCACAGGCGCTGCTGCTGAGCTGCGTAGGCCTCGCCCCAGGGGTCCAGGCCGTGTTGAAACCACTCGGGCAGCACCATGTGTGCATGGCGAAAGCGGTCCCATGGGCCGCCCGCCGCGCTGCCGACTTCGAAAAAAACGCGGCGCACTTCCTCGACCTCGGTGGCCGTGAAGCGCGTGGGGTCGGCTGCGCCGTTTGCGCGCGCGCTGAAGGACCGCCACCAGCGCCGCAGCCGGCCCAGACCGAGCGCCCGCGCCACCGAAAGAGCCTGTTCGCGCACGCGCATTCAGGCCGCAATGCGGCGCAGAAAGTCCTGCCACTGCGGCAGCACGCGCGCGGGCAGGTATTGCTGCGAGACGCGATCGCCTTCCTGGCGCAACACCTCGCGCCGAGCTTCGGCCTCGGGTGCGGGGTCGATCAGGCGCGCGATCACGGCCGCCATGTCCTGCGCCGAGTAGGCGCTGAAATACTCCGCCGCCGCGCCGAACACACCGGTGTGTACGCGGATGTCTGACGCCGCCACCACGCCACCGCTGTGCATCGCCTCGACGCCGGAGAAGTCGAAGCCTTCGCCGAAGCTCGGGCACACCGTGGCTTGTGCATGGCGGTACAGCAGGCGCAGGTCGTCGGACGGCACGTTTTCAAGCAGATGCACGCCGCCGCGCGCCAGCCAGGGCGCAAAGCGTTCCAGGATCGTGCTGTGGTTCCACCCCATGCTGCCCACACACACGAGGTTGAGCTTCGGATGGGCGCCCGAACGCAGCAGCTCCCAGGCGTCGAGCAAGGCCAGGTGGTTCTTGCGCGGCTCCACCGTGGACACCATCAGCAGGTACGGCAGCTTGCCCTGCACGAAGTCGGCCGCGGCGATGTCGGCGCCGCCTGCGTGTTCGACCCGGCGGTTCTTGCGGCTCCAGATGATTTCCGGCACCCGGTCGGCGGGCGCGTGTTCGGCGACGAAGTGGTGCGAGACCATGTTGGGGATGGTGACGGCGCGCGGCTCCAGCGCCGGCATCACCGACAGCAGGTCTTGCCGCGTGGCGTCAGACACGCAGGCGAACCAGGCGCCATCGGCCGCATTGCGGCGCAGCGCGTGGTAGTGCATCGCGCTGTGATGTCCGCGGTCCTTGATGGTGTGTGGCATCAGCAGCGGGACGGCGTCGTGGTAGCGCACCACCATGCGCGTGCCGGTGCTGACACGGCCCGGGTACGGGGTCTCGGCAATCATGAGGTCGATGCCGCGCGTGTTCAGGCGCGGATAGAGGGCGTGCCCGCACGCGGCCGTTGCCACGCCCACCGCATTGACCAGCGACCAGGGCCAGCGCATGACGCGAAATTCACCCCGCGTGACAGCATCGAAGTCCTCGATGGGCAGCGACTTGGCGAACATGGCGCGCCAGACGAAGTCTTTGAAGTGCGTGGCGTCGAAAGCGGTGAGCGGGACTTCGCGCCCGAGCAAAGAGCCGGCAGCGGCACCCAAGGGGCCAACCAGCTTCAAGAGCCTCTTGCGCAGGTGTTCCAGGCGGTGCGACGCCGGCCCCTGCTGCAGCGACACGACGACCTTGGACAGCCGAGCGATCTGGTCGGCGGCAGCCTGCCCGCTGGCCAGGCTGCCGTCAGGATTGAGTGGCAGCCCGCGCTCGAGGATCAGGTTGCCGCTTTGCAGCAAGCCGATGACATCGACGCCATCAAGCTGCCCCAGGCCGCGAAACAGCAGGCGGGCTTCTTGCGGGATGCCGCTGTGGCCGTCCAGCGAAGGACGCATGTCGAGAAGAATTTTCAACGGGGCGGGCTCAGTGCGTGTGCTCAATCGAAGCGGGGGCCGGGCGGCGGCACGTTCTGGTGTTCATAAAACTCGAAAGCTTCGTCCACGGAGGGAAATTCGTAGAGCTTGCCCAGGTGCAACACCGCCGCGCGTTCGCAGTACGCGCGGATGATGCCGGGGTCGTGCGAGACGAGGATGAAGGAGCGGTCCTTGCGCTTCTGGAACAGCTCCACATGGCAGCGCTCGCCGAAGCGCGAATCGCCCACTGACAGGCCTTCGTCGATCAGGAAGCAGTCGAACTCGATCGCCATCGACAGCGCAAAGGCCAGCCGCATCGTCATGCCCACGGAATAGTGCTGCACCGGTTCGCGCAGGTAGATGCCGAGCTCGGTGAACTCTTCGACAAAAGGCACCAGCGGCTTCCAGTCCTTGCCATAGACGCGGCAGATGAACTTCAGGTTGTCCAGGCCGGTCAGGTGGGTCTGGAAGGCCCCTGTGAAGGCCAGCGGCCAGCTCACGCTCATGCCACGCTCGATGCGGCCGCTGGTGGGCCGCTCAGCGCCGCTGAGCAAGCGGATGAGCGTGCTCTTGCCGGCGCCATTGCGGCCGAGAATGCCCATGTGCCGGCCCCGTTCCAGGCCGAAGCTCAAGTGGTCCAGCACCTGCCGGCGACCGAAGCGGGTGCCGTAGGACTTGCACACGTTGTCCAGCCGGATCAAGCTGCCTCCACGCGTTTGCCCGCGTCGCGCAGCACCCACAAGCCGGACAGTGTGAGCACGAGGTTGACGATGCCCATGTAGGCCATGTCGTAATGGCTGCGCACCTGGCTGCCAAAGTACCCGTCGCGGATCATTTCCACGCCGTGCACCATCGGCAGCAGCAGCACCACCTCCTGGCCCGCCTTGGGCAGCCAGTCAACCATGAAAGCCGCGCCCGACAGCGGGAACAGCAGGTAGGCCATCGGGTGCCAGATGCGTTCGACGATTTCGCTGTAGGCGGTGGCCGCGCCGACCAGGATCGCCAGTGCCGCGCCGAACCATGCCAGCATCAGCCAGCCCCCGATCACCTTGAGCAGGTCGTCGGGCGGCTGGATCCATTCGATGGTGGTGAAGAACACCGCCAGCACGATGAATGAGGCGGTGGCACCGGACATCTCCAGCACGATGCGCGTCACGAAGACATCGATGACCTTGACGTTGCGGTGGTACAGCAGGTTCAGGTTTTGCTGGATGCCGCTGTTGCAGCGGCTGACCGTGTTGCGCCACATCAGCACCGACGAGTAGCCTGTGATGGCAAAAGCCACGATCGGCATGCTGGAGCCGTGGGCCATGCCCGCAGCCGACCACAGCGTGGCGACCCCGAGCGTGAACATCATCGGCTCAAGGATGAGCCACAACACGCCCAGGTTCTCGCGCCCGAAGCGCGTGATGGCCTCGCGCATCAGCAGCGCCCAGATGACGCGGCGCTGGATGGTCAGCGACTGCCGAAGCGTGGTGGCGTTTTTCTCCATGCCGTGCCGACCCTCACTCGGCGTGTTCGCGGATGCTCGCGACCACCAGGCTGACCACGCCCCAGACGATGAGCCCGAGCAGGAACACCATCAGCACCGAACGCAGCCGGCGCGGTTCGACCCAGCGGTCGGGCAGGTTGGGCTGCACCAGGCGTTCGAGGTAGAGCTGCTTGCGCGCCGCTTCGCTGCGTGCGGAATCCAGTGCCGACAGCGCACTGCCGACCTGGCGGTCGGCAAAGGTCTTTTCCAGCGCCAGGCGGTCAAAGGCCGGCGACTTGGAACTCAGGCCACCGTCGCGCCCCAGCACACGCGCGTTTTCGGCCGCAATCGCATTGCGCAGCCCCTGCACACGGCTTTCCAGCCCGCCGACCTGCGGGTTCTTCGGCGACACGCGGCGCACCTGGTCAAGCTGGCTTTCAGCTGCCAGCAATTCTTCGCGCAGGCGCGCCACGCTTTGCAGCTGGATCGCGCTCTGGCGGTCGGGGTCGAACACCGAGCGGTCGGTGCGAAACGACGAGAACGCCGCTGCCGCCTGCTTGGCACGTTCTTCGGCGATGCGCACCTCTTTCTCTGCCACCGCGATCAGGTCCTGCCGGCTGCGCGTGTTCATGTTGTTGACCAGCCGCTCGCCCATCTCGAGCAGTTGCTCGTTGATCTTCTTGGCGTCGTCGGCGGTGTAGGCGCGCACGTTCAACACGCTGATCGACGACACGGTGTCGTATTCGATGGCCACATGCCGGAGGTAGTGGCGGTGCAGGGCCTCGAAGCTGTCGTCCCACCATTCCAGCGCGGGGAAGCGGTTGACGAAATCGACCTGGGCATCCGAGAAGATCTTGCGCAGGTTCAGCTTGCCGTCGAGTTCACCAAGCGCGTCGCGGCTGCGGATGAAGTCATGGACCGAGTAGGTGTCGTCCTGCGATCGCGAGAACACCGTGCCTTGCAGCAAGGCGCCCAGGCCGCCCTGCGCAGGGCGCTGCGGGCTGCGCACGACGAAGCGGCTTTCGGAGATGTAAACGTCCGACGCGATGGCGCCGAAATACAGCGCCGCCACCAGTGTGGGCAGCAGCACCGTGATGACGAAGATGGTGTCGAAGCGGCGCAGCAGCCGCCGCCAGCGCGTCGGGGCTGGCGTTGCCGCCAGCATTGGCGCCGCCGCTTGGGCTGCGGGCTCGGGGGAGATGGGTTCCAAGGCTGTTGCTTCCGTCTTGTGCTTACGCCGGCAGCAGCCGTCGGTAAAGGTCCAGCGTGTGCTGGGTCATGCGTTCGGCCTGGAAGTCCTGCTCATAGCGCGCGCGGGCGGCTGCGCCCAGGCGTGCGCGCAGGGGTTCGTCCGCCAGCAATTGCAGCAACGCCGCCGACAGCGCCTGGCTGTCGCCAGCCGGCACGTTGAGGCCGGTCTTGCCGTGTTCGTTGACCCAGGGCACGCCCGAGCCAGCAATGTCGGTGGCGACGATGGGCTTGCCCATCACCATGGCTTCCAGCATCGCCACGCCGTAGGCTTCAGCGCGCAGGGTTGACGACATGCAGAAGATGTCGCAGGCCTCGAAGTGGCTGGCCAGGTCGTTGTCGTTGATGTGTCCGAGCAAATGCA